>JAQVTJ010000035.1:0-2962 GCA_028700095.1 Methanobacterium sp.
GCAGCAGTATTGACTGGTATGGTACCATATAATTTATTAGATAATGCTGCACCTGTTGCATTTGCATTAAATTATGTTGGGGCCAATGTTGTAGCCACCATAGTATCTGTTGGTGCGTTATGCGGTATCACATCTGTACTTCTTGCAAGTCTTTTTGGACAAACCAGGATATTCTTTTCAATGAGTAGAGATGGATTGTTGCCTGAAATATTTTCAACAGTCCATAGTAATTTCAAATCTCCAATTACCAGTATAATATTAGTGGGAATAGTTGCTGCATTGATAGCTGCTTTTTTACCTCTAGCACTTATTATTGAACTAGTAAATATTGGAACTCTCTCAGCGTTCATATTCCTTGCAATTTCCATTATTGTATTACGTAGACAGCAACCTGATTTAAAACGTGGGTTTAAATGTCCATTAGTACCCTGGATTCCAATTTTTTCCATTATTTCCTGTTTGGTTTTAATAACACAACTATCACTGGTTACATTGGAAAGATTTGCATTTAGTCTTCTAATTGGTGTTTCAATGTATTTTATATATGGTATGCGTAACAGTAATCTCCATAAAAAGGAAGATGCTAATTTAGTAACAGATTCCTTGATTGAAACTGAATATGACTAAAGTCTTAAAAAAAATAAAATTTTTTTAAATATAAAATGGATATAAGGGAATTAATAATTCCCTTTAAATATATTTAATGTATTAAAATTGTGGTTTATCTAATTCTAAACATATATCATCACCTTTAGGATATATGATAACTTCTTTACCATATTTATCAACAAATTCCAATGCTATTTTGGTTAATATTTCTGAAACATCTTCATTAGATGATGATTTCTGACCTCTTTGAGTTGTGATATATATTTTATTTGAACTTATATCTATTGATATGTTAATTCCGTTTAACCTAGATCCAAATAGGGCTTTTTTTAAATGAATTTTCATTTTTGCTTATAAAACTTGTTACTCCCCTGTAAACATCTTCATAATCTAATATTTCCTCTTGTTCTGCCTTTTTTCTATAGATTGTCATTTCTATATTGGCTTTCAATTCTTTTTCCTTATAGGGTTTAAGTATGTAGCCATATGGTTCTGTAACAGCTGCACGTTTAAGTATTTCATCATCAGCATATGCTGTAAGATAAATTACTGGTATTGATTCTGTTTTATTCAGTTTAGCTGCTGTTTCTATACCATCCATATCACCTTTAAGTACAATATCCATCATAATAATATCTGGCTTGTTTTGGGTGACTTTTTCAAGTGTTTCAGGGCCAGAAGCAGCAATATTTGTAACAGTATATCCTAAATTTTCTAATTTTTTTTTCAGTCCTAAAGCAAGTATACTTTCATCCTCAACTATCAGGATCTTAATTTTTTCCATTTTTATACACCGGCCAGGATTATTTTATAATTCACGTTTTGGAGTTACAAGTTCCAAACACACATTATCGCCTTTGGGATACATTGTAACAGTTGCCCCGTAAACCTGTATAAATCGTTCAACCACCTTTGCAAGTATAAGATATGTATTTTTACTATTTTTTGCACATAAATAGGTTTTTTTGATTCCAACGTCCGAAGTAAAATCTTCCAATTCTCCAAGTGTTCTTGTACCAATAATTGATTCTTTAATATATTTTTCCTTTTCTTCAAGGAATTTATTTACTTCTTGTGTGATGCCTTCAAGATCTAGACCGGGGTTGGTTGGATTTTTATTATCATTTACCATTTTTTTTACCTCTCATCGTCAAATAACTGGTCTTCATCTAGAAGCTTTAGTCTTTCTCTTTGACACCAATCAATTGCTTCTGTGGCACCTCTGGACATTTTACCCTGCTTTTCCCCGTATTTTAATCTAACAAGTCGTCTAAATGCAATTTCAAGTTCGTCTGATATACATAGTAATGCAACCCATAGAATACCTCTTTTTTTTAATTATTATTATAATACAATTCTCAATATGAAATTCTTACTTTATAATATTAATCATAATTTAAATTAAATCTATAATTTTAAAATAGTACATAATACAAAAAAAAATAGATAACCTAAACATTCAGTTTTTAAGGTATCTTTTTATATATTTAGATGTAATTTACATTAATAAAAATAATAATTATATTAAAGTTTTTAAAAATTTAAATATATTTAATTTTTATATATTAAAATTTAGATTTTTAAGTTAAATAAATTTATTTAATGGTGTTATAAATGGATAAAACTAAACAATCAAATGAAAATGAATCTTTAATTGAAAAATTATTAAACCCAGATTCTGCTATTAGAGTTGATGCTGCATTAGAGCTTGGGAAGTTACAAGAGAAATCTGCTATTGAACCATTAATCAAGACTCTTGATGATGAAAATCCTAGTGTAAGATTTCAGGCATCAAAATCCTTAGCAGAAATAGGAAAACCTGCAGTTAAATCACTTGTTAATGCATTAAAAGGAGAGGAAGGGAATATTAAAAGGTATGCTACATTTGCACTTAAAAATATGGGTGATGATACTGTTGTTGAACATTTAATTGTGGCATTAAAAGATAAAGACTGGAGTGTCAGGAAGACATCTGCAAAGTCTTTAGGTGAAATGGGCAGTAATAAAGCTGTAGATCCTCTTATAATGGCACTAGATGATGATGATTGGGGTGTTAAATGTTCTGTTGCCAAAGCATTGGGAGACATAGGGGATATAAAGGCAATATACCCTCTTAAAAAAGCACGAAGAGCTGCAAAAGGTGATAAAGAATTTAAAAAAGTAGCTACTAAATCTCTTAAGAGAATAGGATAGAAATATTTGCTCAAACAATACCTATATTATTTATTATAAATATTTTAAACCCATAAACCAAGAAACTGTTCATGCTTATTTAAAATTAATATACAATATCAATTTGTATATTTAAATTAAACAATGTTTAACACTACATAAACTAGTCTTAAAAAAAAGT
>JAQVTJ010000035.1:3062-15686 GCA_028700095.1 Methanobacterium sp.
CTACAAAAGTCTACAAAAGTCTACAAAAGTCTACAAAAGTCTACAAAAGTCTACAAAAGTCTACAAAAGTCTACAAAAGTCTACAAAAGTCTACAAAAGTCTACAAAAGTCTACAAAAGTCTACAAAAGTCTACAAATATACATTATCGAATAATATTATATGGGATAATTAAAAGCTAATTTTCTATTTTATATATTCAATTGGTTTAATAAAAAAAAATATTATTCCCTATATCTTATTTCTCAAAAACTCTATATAGAAAAATCAATATAATATCTATATGAAAAAAAATGATGATAATGGCCAAAATTTAAAATTTAAGGTGGTAGTTGAAAGGGATAAATGCACATCTTGTGGATCATGTGAAGATGTATGTCCAGAACTTTTTGAATTAGACGAAGTAGGTAGCACATATTATTGGTTCAGAAAGGATAGAAAATAATGATGAACTTAGAATGAATGAAGAAAAATGTTGTGTTGATGCTGCTGAAAGCTGTCCAATTATGATAATTCATGTATACCAAGATAACATAGAACTCCTTTAAATATATTTTTTAAAATTGATAAAAAAATATGGAAGTTAAATATAATGGATAATGAACCAATCACCTATAAATTATTTATAAGCCAACTAAAAGAATCCACAGATGAATATAATAAATTAATTGATAAACTAGAAGCTCTCAATAATTTTCCCTATACCAATTA
Organism: Methanobacterium sp.; assembly: GCA_028700095.1. Classification (GTDB taxonomy): domain Archaea; phylum Methanobacteriota; class Methanobacteria; order Methanobacteriales; family Methanobacteriaceae; genus Methanobacterium_B. Next base: position 3,772 of record JAQVTJ010000035.1, read on the forward strand.
TAGTATTGCAGATAAAACAACTAAAGAAGATTTAAAAGAACAAATTAAACCTGTTGATGTTGTTGTTATATTATCTGGTCAATATTCAATCAATAAAGACTTAATAAAAAGAGAAATAGATGTTGCTATAGAACTTAACAAACCCATAGTTATGATAAGACCTTATGGTTTAGAAACAGTTCCAGAAAGCATTGAACAAAAAGCATCAGAAGTTATTGGATGGAATGCAGGATGTATTATTGATTCCATACAGGAAAGTTTAGATGAAAATGTAGATAATTAAATTATAAAATTAAATTATCTAAAATAATATACTAAACAAAATCATGGGATAATATTAGAAAAAATATATGTTAAAGATATAAATTGGTAACCAAAATATTTAACATTCTAAACTTCCAAATTTATCTACAATAATTGTTATAAAATAATATATAATGAATTAAAGGATATGATAATCTAATCTGCCTATTACAACAAAAAAAAGCGGTGGCCTATTAGTTTGTTGTAATTATCATTATTATTAAAATGGAAGAATCATATGTGCACATATATACCAATAAGGACTAATAGAAATTTAGTAGCATTTATAATGTCTTTTGGGGTTTTTATATGGTCTTTTAGTGCAGGTATTGTTACAATAGCATTGCCAACAATTTCCCAATATTTTGATATTAGTACATCTCTTGTTTCATGGGTTATTGTAGCCCATCTTCTAGTTTTAACAAGTTTTCTTTTGATATTTGGAAAAATAGGAGATTATGTAGGGTATAAGAAAATTTTTTTAGGTGGATTATTCCTGTTTACAGTTGGATCATATTTTTCTGGAATATCCTTAGATATAACTCAATTAATATCAGCAAGAATATTACAGGGAATAGGTTCTGCTATGTTACTTGCTATGACTCCGGCAATAATATCTAGCACATTTCCCATGGTACAAGAGGGAAAGTATTTGGTTATATTTCACTTGCAACAACCGTTGCTCTTTCTATGGGTTATGGTGTAGGAAGACTTATTACTGAGAACTTTGGTTGGCATTGGATTTTTTTTATCACTGTACCTTTGGGTATTATTATAATGGTTTTAGCCTATAAATTCCTCCCAGAAATGCCTGGAATAGAAAAATATTATGGATTTGATGTATATGGATCTATTCTAATATCTCTTACAGTAATAACTCTTATAATATCACTTGAAATGGGTGGAAGGGTAGGATGGATCTCATATAACATTATAGGGGGATTTTTAGCTTCAATTATACTTTTAATACTCTTTTATAAATGGGAATTAAAATTTCCTTATCCTTTATTTAATATGTGTCTTCTAAAACAGAAATATCTTAATATTTCAATAGCAGCAGGGTTCATGACAAGTTTTGTTCTTACTGGTACAATATTTCTACTACCTTTTTACCTTGAACTAGTAATGGGTTTCCCTACAGATGTTGCTGGTCTTATTATTCTTTTACCCACTATGCTAATTATATTTGTAGGACCTCTCTCTGGACGTATATCTGACAGTATAGGATCCAAAATACCATCTATTTTTGGAGCTGTATGCCTTACAATTGCTCTTTTAGATTTAACAGTTATAAACCCTTCATCTGGGACATATGGAATATTATTTGTGTTAATAGCTCTTCTAATGAGATCACTTTCTGATGGTATGTTTTCACCTGCAAACAATAAACTTGTTATGAGCCATAGTCCACCTGGAATGATGGGATCAGTTTCAAGCCTTTTAAATGCAGCCAAATACCTGGGACTTGTTATGGGCGTTGTAATTTTTGAAACAATATTTGACAGCACAGTAAGCCATATATCTGCTAATACTGAGGGAATTATATCTAATGGTGCTTTCCAGTTTAGTGTACCCACTGCTACATTACTTTCAGGTTTCCAACATGCATTCTTTCTTGGTGCAATTATTAGTGTTTTAATAATCATTGCTACTTTATTATCTAAAGAAAATCCTTTAACAGATGAATATAATAAAACATCAAAAAAAGATATAAATCAAAAATTAATATTAGAAGAAGAGTTTGTTTGATTTTAAAAAAAATAAACTACTGGTTCTATTTAGGTAAAAAATCGGTATTTAAAATTTGATCCAATGTTAAATCATGTTCTATATATCCTAATTTTTTTTGTATTTCAATTAATTTAATAATATTATTTTCAAACTCAGGAGTAGGTATTGCTATAAATTCAACATGTTTAAGTGCATTCGCTTCTATTATTTTATTAGAACCTAATTTTCCCCCTAATATTAGTGCAGTTTCATCTTTATGTGTATTTACATATTCAGTAGCTTCTAAATGCACCTTAAGAAATTTTCTAAGCTGTTCAGGTTTTTGTTTAATAAATTTATCTGTTGCAATAACAACACAACATGGATGATGTGGCCAAATATCTTTAGAGTACATAAAAATTCTTTCTTCTGCTTGTAACCCTGCTTTTGATACATAGGGCTCCCATGCAACATATCCATCACACCTTCCACTTTTCAATGCATCTAGCATAAGAGGAGGGTCAAGCTCAAATATTATTATCTATATTATTATTCCTAAGAAGAATGCGGAATAAAACATCCTGTATACCACTATTTTTGGGTATAAAAAAACTTTTACCAGCCAGTTGACTTATATTTGTTATATTATCCTTTTTAGAAACAACAATTCCACTACATTCCTGATTTACGGCAGCAACAATTTTTATAGATATATTTCTACTTATTCCATCTGTTACTGGGGTGACTTCGCAATAACCCAGATCAATCAAATTTTTATTGGCTGCATCAATTATCTCTGAACCTGTTCTGAAAGGAACTAGTTGCACTTTAATATCTGCTTGTTGGAAATAATCCCCGGCTTTGGCAACAAACAATGCAGAATCATGGTTACTTGGCAGATATCCTACACTAATAGTTTCTTGTGTACTTGTATAAAAATTATAAGTTCCATATACTAACAATATTATTAAAACACCCAATAACACTGTTAATATTAATTTGATTTTCATTTGTGCCTCATAAAAAATTTTTATCAAAAACTATATCCTAATTATATTATATGCATTAATAGTTTTTTTGGATTTTTAATAAATCTAAAAAAAATCCAATGTTAAATTTTTATCATTATCAAAATTCCGTGGTGGTTCTAAAGATTTATATTCAAGCTTATATTTATTAAGAAGTTCTGCTGCATCATCAGTGATAGTTGGAGCCACTAAAATCCCCCTAACAAATTCTTTATAATCACAAAAACAGTTTAAATACTTTTTAAGTTGTTTAACTGCATTAATACCTGCTCGTCTACTTTTTAATTCCATAACAATTATGTTTCCATTTTTATCTTTACCAAAAACATCAATAAATCCATTAGAAGTCATATATTCCCGTTGTAAAGGTCTAAATCCGTCTTCTATTATATTAGGATTCTCAAATATTAATTCTCTCATATTCTCTTCATATCCTGTTATTTCCAAGTCTTTAGAATCTTCTCCTTTAAAATAGGATGCAATATATGTTTTATGTAGTTCTACTTCAAGTTTTTCCGAGGGATTTCGTCTTTTTCCTTCAATATACATAATACCATTTTTTATATGGGTGTTACATTGTGATTTTGGCGGTTGCCAATTTACTGGTTCAAGATTTCTGTCTTGATGTACCATAAATGAACCATCTGATTTTATAATGATCATTCTATCCCCCGAACCAAGTTTGCTCTTAGCTCTTCCTTCATAAATAACCTTACAATATGCCATTAACACAATAACTGCTTTTTTAGATAGTCCTTCATTTATTATTTCAAATGTTCGTTGCTGATCTGGATTTTTTTCAGATAAAAATTTCATAAATATCTGTTTAATACTCCTAACATAATATATTTTCACCTAAAAAAAAATGTATATAATAATAATAAACTTATCTTAACTTTTATAATAAAAGTGTGTGAATTTATAAAATAAGGATAATTGTTAATTTTAGATAAAATCTATATACAAAATATCTGTAAATTTTTCCATATTTTTTTTTTGAGTAGACATAAAATAATATAAAAAGAGAGGGTTAATGATAAAAAAATATATATCCTCTATTTCCCTTAACCAGTATTATAAAACCTAACAAATATTTAGAGAATATATAGAGGAGGCTTTTTAACTTTGAAGAATAATGTGCTTATACTTGCTAAAGAAATTGTAACTAAACAATTTAAATCTCAAGGTGAATTCAATAATTATTATGGGGAATCTGAGTTCAAAAAGTACATAGAAGACACAGAATATAGTTTATCATATCTTTTTGAGGCAATTGAAGCTTCAAGTCTAGATTTATTTGCTGATTATATATCCTGGGAAAAAATATTTCTGGTTAATTTAGGTTTTCCTGAAGAACGTTTAAAAGAAAGATTGGAAATTATGGAAGATGTGCTTATAAAAAATCTTACTCCAAAAAAAAGTAGTATTGCAATTAAATATATTGAGGAAAGTATTAGTAAGCTTGCTGAACCATCAAATTATACTTCATATGTAAATTCATCTAAACCATTTGTAAAACTTTTAGAACAATACTTAGCATTTCTTCTTGAGGGGGATCGTCATTCAGCTGGAAAAATGATTATTGAATCAGTTGATAATGGAATAAATGTTAAAGATATTTATCTTCATGTTTTTCAAAGTTCACTCTATGAAATTGGTAGATTATGGCAAGAAAATAAGATTACAATTAGTCAGGAACATTATTTTACAGCAGCCACCCAACTTATTATGTCACAACTCTATCCTTATATCTCAACAACCAAAAAAACAGGTAAAATTCTTGTTGCAATGAGTGTAAGCAAAGAACTCCATGAAATTGGAATTAAAATGGTTGCAGATTTTTTTGAAATGGACGGATGGAAAACATTTTATTTATGAGCCAATACTCCCAAAGAAAGTATAAAAGAAACTATAATAAATAAAAATGCTGATTTAATCCTAATCTCTGCTACTATAGGATCACATATTGGGGAAGTGAGAGATCTTGTTAGATATATTCGCTCTTGTACTGAATGTAGAAAGCCAAAAATAATTGTTGGAGGATATCCTTTTAAAATAGATAAGGATCTATGGAAAAAAGTGGATGCAGATGGACAAGCAAAAGATGCAGAAGATGCTGTTAAATTAGGAGAACAACTGTTAATAAAAAATAATAAAATATAAATCAAAAAAAAAAAATTCCAATAAAAATAATGGTAAATTAAATTTTTTTTTTAAATGGTTTAAAACAGAATTATGTCCTATAATTTAATATAATTAATAATCTAAATAACTAATTTAACAGGTATTTATTTTTTTTAGTAACATTTAATTAAACCTAGAAGGATAACTATTTTCATTAGAATAATTAATATATCATAATATTATTAAAACTGTTACATTTATTTTGGAGAACCCAAATGCCAAATTTCGATATTGAAACTGCAATAATTATCAGCTTCATATTAGGTGTTATCCTACCTATGGTGGGTATTGGAGGAATTATATCCCTTATTATAATGGGATTTACAGTTACTTATCTTACTCAGCCTGAAATCACTAGTTATAAGGTTGGAGGTATTGCAACGGGAATTTTCTCCATTTTCTTTTTCTTTTTTGGATTTATAACCCCTCCAAAATTACCATATATATTACCAAATCCACTTTCATTAGGTGTTTTAATTGCATTTAGTGGTATATTAAATCTTATTTTCAGTTTAATAGTTTCTATAATAATATATGTCGGATTCGGACTTTTAGGGGGATTTTTAGCAGAAAAATTCTTCATGGGGGAAAATGAGAAAAAACAGAGATTTAACCTGAAACAGCGTAGAACACTTAAAAGAGCATAAATTTTATTCTTAAATCTGTAAATTATAATGGGTGTGATTTTAATGGAAAAAGTTATTGTAGTAGGATCAGGTGCGGGTGGTGCCACTGTTACAAGGGAATTAGCAAAACAAGGTAAAAAGGTTACCTTAATAGAGAAAGGACCATATACAAAAACTCCATATGCATATAAACATTATGAAAATGTTGATGTGGGTGTTGAACTCTTAAAAACAAGTTGTATTGGTGGAACAACACTGGTAACTGCAGGAAATGCTGTTCGAACCTGTGAAAAATCATTTAAAGATATGGGGATTAAATTAGAAGATCATTTTAAAGAAATTGAAATTGAAATGAATGTATCAACACTTCCAGATTCACATTTTGGTTTAGGTACCAAACTTATAATGGAAAAATCAGAATCTTTAGGTTTTAAAACCCACAAAATGCCCAAATTTATCTTACCTGAAACATGTAAACCTTGTGGTAAATGTGCATCTGGATGTCCAAGAGATTCTAAATGGACAAGCAGAAAATATGTTGATGAAGCTGTTAATCTAGGTGCTGAAGTTATTGATAACACAACTATCACAGAAATAATTGTTGAAAATGGTGAATTAAAGGGTGTAAAAAGTAAAAACAAAGAATTTTCAGCTGATTATATTATATTATCTGCAGGAGGTATTGAAACACCTCGAATATTAAAAAAATCAGGCGTAGATGCTGGAAACAACCTTTTTGTTGATACTTTTGTAAGTGTAGGTGGTATTCTTAGAAATATTGATTTTAACAAAGAAGTAACAATGAATGCCCTTATAACATCAGATGATGTTATTTTAGCTCCACATTATTCAAACATATTAAAAGATAAACTCCACAAATATAATGTGAATGAAGGAGATATACTGGGTTTAATGATTAAAATAGCTGATGAACCAAGCGGAAGGGTTCTTGAGAATTCTGTTGAAAAATACAGCACATCCAATGATGTCAGTCTTCTTGCAAAGGGATCTGCTATTGCAGGATCCATATTAAAAGAAGCTGGTGTTGATCCAACCACATTAACATCTACACCTGTTAGAGGAGCACATCCTGGTGGAACTGCTGCAATAGGACAAGTTGTTGATAAAAATCTTGAAACAGAAATTAAAAATCTATTTGTTGCAGATGCAAGTGTTTTTCCAAAAGCACCAGGAGCACCACCAGTTCTTACAATTGTAGCTCTAGCAAGAAGACTTGGTAAATATCTTGGAAATGAATATTAACTAGATCCAGTAAATATGTTAGGATTATAGAAAAATTTGAATATAATAAATTAGGAACTATAATATTATAATATCCCTATGCAATTGTTAACAATATTTTTTATATAAAACAATATACTTCTATTTACATAACTTTTAAAACACTTATATAAAACCGAAATTTACATTAATAAATCTACACATTCCCATAAATGTGTGATTTGTAAAATCATAAAAACTTATAAACAGATAATAATCTAGATATTTCCTATTTTTAAATCTACTACTCCCTGTCCTTAAATAAAAAACATTTTAGTTTAAACAGCATCTATTTCTGGTAAATACATATTTAAACAATGTCCCTGTTAATTTAAAATACTCTTCCTATAAATTAGTAGCTTATCCGTCTTAAACTCTCTATGTCCATGCTGATATTATAGTTTTATTAAATTATTGTTAATATTGTGAGGATTTTCTATAAAAAAAAGATATGAATGGGGGGGGGGTGTGTCATCCACCCATGAAAGATATATTTTATAAATTTTTATATTCTTTAACATTTTTTAGTGGATGGCCCATATTTTATATAGATAGTTCGGAGGCGGTAACTATACTATAAATCTAAATATATTGGGGATGAGGGAGGTTTTTTTTATACAGGTATTACATCTTTTTTGTAGGTTTCATTAATTACAATTGCAAGACCAACATATATTGCAGATAATCCTGTGAATATTCCCTCAATTCCAGCTATTAAAGTAATAAATGAATTTCCAGTTAACTCCCCTGCAGTTAAGAGGAAGAACAAAACTGTTAAACTCATAAATACTATTTGTAATCCTCGATTTTGTTTTAATGTTGCAAAGAACATAATAAATGTGAAAATTCCCCACATAAATAGGTATGCTGCAAGGGATAAGGGGTCTGGTGCTGTTGCAACTCCCATTTTAGGTAAAATAAGGAGTAATACAAAGCTCCACCAGAATAGGCCATATGATCCAAATGCAACCATTCCAAATGTGTTGCCCTTCTTATATTCCATCCAACATGCAAGTATCTGGGCAATTCCACCATATGCCAGACCCATTGCAAGTATCATACTGCTCATGGGATAAAATCCTGCATTATGCATATTTAATAATACAGTTGTTAAACCAAATCCTAAAAGTCCTAAGGGTGCAGGATTTGCAGTTAAATCTTTTAACAAAACCTTATTCTCAGTTTCTTCAACCATTTTAATTCCTCCTATATGGTTTATTTTTTTTATTCCTCAAGTGTTGATATATCCCCAAGATCTTCTCCTGCTTCTCTTGCTCTAAGCACTCTGCGCATAATTTTCCCACTTCTAGTTTTTGGAAGAGAATCAACCTGTTCTATTTCTCCTATAACTGCAACAGGCCCTAACTCATATCTTACATGTTTGTTAAGTTCTTCAATGAGTTTTGTTTTGATTTTTTCTCCTTCTACAAGTATTACAAATGCTTTAATTACCTGGCCTTTAATTGGATCATTTTTTCCTATTACAGCTGCCTCTACAACTGAAGGATGGCTTACAAATGCAGATTCCACTTCTGATGTGCCTATTCTGTGTCCAGCTATTTTCAGAACATCATCGGATCTTCCCTGTATCCAAAAGTATCCGTCTTTATCTTTTCTTGCCATATCACCTGCTTTGTAATATCCTGGTATTGTGTCCCAGTACACATTTTTATATCTTTCTTCGTCTTCGTAAAGTGTTCTGAACATTGCAGGCCATGGTTTTTTAATTACCAAATAACCGCCTTTTCCTAGAGGTACAGGGTTACCGTTTTCATCAACAACATCTGCCTCTACACCAGGTACTGCTAGGGTTGCTGATCCGGGTTTTAGATATGCTGATGGTAAAGGAGATATTAAATGCATTCCTGTTTCTGTTTGCCACCAGGTATCCATTATAGGGGCTTTTTCTTTTCCAACATTTTTATAGAACCACATCCATGCCTCTGGATTTATAGGTTCACCTACTGTTCCAAGTATTTTAAGTGATGAAAGATTGTATAGATTAGGATATTTATTACCAAATCTCATAAGATGTCTGATTGCGGTAGGTGCTGTGTAAAATTTGGTTACACCATATTTTTCAACAATACTCCACCATGCACCGGGATCAGGATAGTCTGGTGCGCCTTCATAGACTACTGTGGCTGTTCCAAGGAGTAATGGTCCGTAAATAACATAACTGTGACCTGTGATCCATCCAATATCACCTGTACACCACCACATATCATTTTCATGAATATCAAAAATATTTTTAAGTGTTGTTGATACTCCTACCATATATCCTCCTGTTGTATGGAGAACTCCTTTTGGTTTTCCAGTACTTCCTGAGGTATATAATATGAAAAGTGGATCTTCAGAATCCATGGGTTCACATTCACATTCTGCTGATTCACCATCTATTAATTGTTCATAAAATATTTCCCTACCACTTAAGTCAGAAACATCTATTTCACTTCCTGTGTGATTTACAACTACAACTGTTTCTATGGTACGGCATTGGAGCATTGCTTCATCTGATATCTTTTTTAGATCAATAATTTTCCCTCTTCTATATGTTCCATCTGCTGTTATTAGAATTTTAACCTTAGCATCATTCATTCTTTCTACAAAAGCTCCTACACTTAACCCCGAGTATACTACACTGTGAATTGCACCAATTTTAGTACATGCTAACATTGAAATAAGGAGTTCTGGACACATTGGTAGGTACATGGATACTGCATCTCCTTTTTTTACTCCTAAATTTTTAAGGCCGTTTGCCATTTTATTAACTTCACGGTAAAGTTCAAAGTAGGTTAATTTTCTCTCATGTCCCCTTTCATTAACATAAAGAATTGCTACTTGGTTTCTTTTTTCAGTGTCAATCCATCTGTCAACTGCATTATAGGCAAGGTTAATCTTTCCATTTAAAAACCATTTAAAGAATGGTTTGTCACTTTCGTCAAGTACTTTATCCCATTTTTCAAACCAGTCTAAATCTTCTGCTTTTTCTGCCCAATATTTCTCTAAATCTTTTCCCTTTTCAATTTCAGTCTCCCAATTTTTAACATGGGCCCTTTCCACAGTTTCAACATCCGGTTTAAAAATCCTTTTTTCCTCAAGTAAAACCGTTGTGTCACGTTTCATTACATCCCCCACCTGTTTTTTTTTATCTTTAGTCTTGTTATAATATATTAATATAATATATATATATATATATTTACCTATTATTAATCATTATAAATAGTGATTAATCATGGTAAATTATATTTATGGTTTATAAATTAATAGCCATAATATTAATATGAAAAATGTTTTAATAGTAAAATAAGCAGGGGATATTATAATATTTTCTAAATATTTATGGAAATAGTAGTATAGTCTCTAATTACAATTATTGTATTATAATGGAATGTTTTTTTTGTATTTTTAAATTAAGTTGATTTTATTAATTTATAAAAAGAATAGATTTTTTTTAATTTAAAGAAATCATGATTATTGGGTTATATTCTAAAAAAAATAAAAATAGTAAAATAAAGGATTTATCCTTTAAATTACATCATTGGTGGCATTCCACCAGGCATTCCGCCCATTCCACCCATGTCAGGTTCTCTTGGTGTTGTTGATGCTATTACATCATCAATCCTTAAAATCATTTCAGCTGCTTCAGCTGCTGACTGGATAGCCTGTTTTTTAACCCTGTGTGGTTCAATTACTCCTGCTTTGTACATGTCACGTACTTCACCTTTAAATACATCGAGTCCCATGTAAAGAGATTTTTCATGTGCTGCTCGAAGATCAACAAGTGAGTCTATGCTGTCGAGTCCTGCGTTTTCAGCAAGTGTTTTTGGTACAACTTCAAGTGCTTCTGCAAATGCAGCTACTGCTAATTGTTCCCTTCCACTTATGTTGTCTGCATATTCTTTTAAGCCTCGTGCTATTGATATTTCTGCTGCTCCACCACCAGCTACTACTTTACCATCTTCAACTGTTGCTGCAACTACTCCTATAGCATCATCAACTGCTCTTTCAATTTCATCTACAACATGGTCTGTTGAACCTCTTACAAGTAAGGTTACAGATTTAGGATCTTTACATCCTTCAACAAAGATCATTTCTTCGCCAGATATTCTTTTTTCTGCAACTGATCCTGCATCTCCAAGATCATCATAGCTCATATCTTCAATATTAGAAACCACTTTTGCTTTGGTTGCTCTTGAAAGTTTTTCCATATCAGACTTTTTGACTCTGCGAACAGCCATTATACCTGCTTTAGCTAAGTAGTGCTGTGCAAGATCATCTATACCTTTTTGACAGAAGAGAACATCTGCACCAGCATCTTCTATCTTAGTTACCATGTCCCTTATCATTTGCTCTTCTTGTTCAATGAAGGCTTGCATCTGAGCGGGGTCTGTGATTCTTATTTCAGCATCAACCTCTGTTTCTTTAACTTCAATTGCACTGTTTAAAAGAGCTATTTTAGCATCTTCTGCTTTTTTAGGCATTCCTGGATGTACTCTTTCTTTGTCTATAATTACACCCTGAACAAGGGTTGATTCATCGACAATTGCACCATCTTTTTTCTCTATTTTAATATGGTCAATATCAATTTCACCATTTTCTTCAACCTGTTTAACAGCAGCAACAATAAGCTCTGCTAAAGGTTCTCTGGCCTTTTCTGTTCCTTTTCCTGTCATTGCTGTCATTGCAACTTTCATAAGTGTATCCCTATCATCAGCATCTATTGATATGACATTGAGGATTTCTTGAGCTTTCTCAGCTGCTTGTCTGTATCCCATTGCAA
>JAQVTJ010000141.1 GCA_028700095.1 Methanobacterium sp.
CCCTTTTTTTCCTTTCATATTCGTTGGAACATCACCAGTTATTACAATTAATGGAACAGAATCTTTATAAGCAGTCGCAACACCCATTATAAGGTTTAAAGCACCTGGACCTCCTGTTGCAACACAAACACCAATATTTGCTGATGCTCGGGCATAACAATCTGCTGCATGTGCAGCGCCTTGTTCATGTCTCATGAGTATATGTTTTATTTTGGATTGGCGCATTGCATCGTAAAAAGGTAGTATCTGTTCTCCGGGATGTCCGAAAAGAAATTTCACACCTTTAAGTTCTAAAATTTTAACAAGTGCATCTGCACATCGTAGGTTATGTGATTTCATTATTTTTCTATATTGTTTTTACTTTTAATAAATATTAGCTCGTTAAAATTTCATAAATTATTAATGTTTTAAAGTAAATAATAATAGTTTGAACCCTATTTAACTTATTAAGATAATATATTATTTTAAATCCAAGATTTACTTTATTAATGGCCTATAATGTATGCATTAAAATTATTAAGTAATTTAATAGGAAACAATATAATGTCCCGAGATTTAGATATATTACTTAAAGAAAAAAGGATTTTTAAGCCTTCAAAAATATTTGCAGATAATACTAATATAAAAAAATGGATGGAAAAACATTATATTCTGGATTATGATGAACTACTTATAAAGGCTGGTGAAAATCCAGAATGGTTCTGGAATGATCTTGCAATGGAACTTGAATGGTTTAAACCTTATACTAAGACTTTTAATTGGGATCCACCACATGCAAAATGGTTCTTAGATGGAAAATTTAATATAATACAGAATGCACTTGATAGACATGTTAAAGGGCCAAATAAAGAAAAATAGCCTATTTATGGGAAGGAAAATCAGGAAAAGTTCGTAGTTTAACCTATATTGAGCTTTACAAGGAAGTAAATAGATTTGCAAATGTTCTTAAAAATTTTGGGGTTGAAAAAGGAGATACTGTTAGTATATATCTTCCAATGATACTTGAACTTCCTATTGCAATGCTTGCATGTGCAAAAATTGGTGCAATTCATTCTGTTGTTTTTTCTGGATTTTGGGCTAAAGCTTTCCAGGATAGAATAAATGATTCTGGTTCTAAAATTGCTATAACTGTTGATGGCTTTATTAGACGTGGTAAAGTTATAAATCTCAAAGAAAATGTTGATAAAATAATGGATAACACTCCATCCATTGAAAAATTGATAGTTATTAATCATGCTAACCTTCAAGTTGAAATGCAAAGTCCAATTGATGTTTGGTGGCATGAACTTATGGAAAACAGTGATATAGAATGTGATACTGAGGAAATGGACTCTGAAGATCCTTTATTTATATTGTATACTTCTGGTACTCAGGTAAACCCAAAGGTGTTGTTCATGTTCATGCAGGTTATGCTGTAGGGGTTTATGCTACTATGAAATTTGTGTTTGACATTAAAGAAGAGGATATATGGTGGTTTGCTGCAGATATTGGTTGGATTACAGGTCATAGTTATATTGTTTACGCACCACTTCTAGCTGGTGCAACATCATTAATATATGAAGGAACACCTAATTATCCTGATCCTGGAAGGATTTGGAGTATGATAGAAAAATATGGGGTTTCATTGTTTTATACTGCACCTACAACCATTAGAATGTTCATGAAATTTGGGGAAAAATGGCCTCAAAAATATGATCTGAGTTCATTACGTCTTTTAGGAAGTGTGGGTGAACCTATTAATCCTGAAGCATGGATATGGTATTATAATATTATAGGAAAAGGAAAATGTCCTATAATGGACACATGGTGGCAGACTGAAACAGGAATGCATATTATAACTCCGTTACCAATTTCAAAACTCAAACCAGGGTCCGTTTTTAAACCATTCCCAACTATAATAGCTGATGTGGTGGATGATAATGGTAAATCTGTTATTGTAGGGGGAGGACATTTAGTTATAAAATCAACATGGCATTCTATGTTTAGGACACTTTACAAGGATCCTGACAGATATATTGAAGCTTATTGGAACACTTTTAAAAACACCTACCTAAGTGTGGATGTTGCAAGAAAGGATGAAGATGGCTATTTCTGGATACAAGGAAGGGAAGATGATGTATTAAATGTTTCAAGACATAGAATAAGCACTGCAGAAGTAGAATCTGCCCTAGTAAGCCATCCTAGTGTTGCTGAGGCAGCTGTAGTTGGAAAACATGATGAAATAAAAGGTGAAAAAATTTGTGCATTTATAGTACTTAAAGAGAATTATAAAAAAGAAAAAAACCTAGAAGAAATACTCTTAAACCATGTTAGAATTGAGATAGGGCCTATATCGACCCCTAAATCTATAAATTGGGTGTCAGACCTTCCAAAAACACGTTCTGGTAAGATTATGCGTAGAGTTATAAAGGCTAAGGTTAAGGGATATCCAATTGGGGATATTAGCACACTTGCAAATCCTGAAGTTATAGATGAAATTGATAAAATAATAGATTAAAATATTTTTTTTTAAATTAAATTAAAAATTAACCTTTTTTTATATGAAACTATTCTATTACAAATCTTTCTAAAAATTTAGTAAATCTCAGAATAGGTTTAGAAAATAGACCAAAATGCCTTCCTGATTTATTTAGAAGTATCAAATCTCTTAATTCAAGTGCATGTGTAAAAGCCAAAATCAGAATATAAATAAAAGGTATTAATAACATGGATATTAACATTCCAATAATTGTTTTAGGTATTAATAAAAGACATAATGCTAATAAAATTGAGGATATTGTAATTTTAGATAAATTAATATAAGGTAGCTTTGTTTCTGTGACATTAAGACTTTTAAGGGTTGTAAGAATCATTATAATAAAAGATGCTAACATTGTTGCAATTGCTGCTCCATTTAATCCAAATAGGGGTACAAGAACTATGGTTAATATAATATTTGTAACTGTTCCAATTACCAAAAAAAACATGGCAGGATATGGTTTACCTGCACCTTGAAGTATACTGGCAGAAATTCCATAAACAGAAAAAAATGCCATACCAATTACAAGAATACTCAAAGCAGTTCCAGCAAAACTGTAGGCTAATGGTTCCCTGGGAAATAATAAGATCATTATAGGTTGTCTAAATATTATAACAAATGCACATACTGGAAGTAGAACAATAAACAAATATCGATAAGAATGTACAACATATCTTTTCACCAATTCTTTACCATTAAGTGCTAAGGCCTCTGAAGCTGCTGGTAAAAGCGCCACAGCAACTGAGGAGGATATTATTAGAGGAAGTCTTGCAATGGGACTGGCTATATTATAAAAACCCAAATATGAAAAATTTAAAAATAATGGAATAATCCAGTTGCCTGCATGAAATAATGTAAGTTCAGCTAGACCAGTTATAATTATGGGTGAACTAAATAATAAAAGTTTTTTAGCAAGTTTATATTCATTCACAGAATTTTCAGGTTTTTTAATATTTTTAATATCATCCCATAGATATATTTTAAATATAAGAACTGCAGAGACTGCTGCAATTCCAAATCCAATAACTGCCCCTATTACAGCTCCTAAAGCATAAAATCCCATAAGAATGAATGAAACTGCCAGACTTATCATGAATATTTGCTCAACTGCACGTGTTATAAGAATATCTGTCATGCGTTGATATCCCTGAAAAACTCCTCTAAAGAGCCCTAGAATAACACTGAAAGGTGCAATAAAACTTACAACTTGGAATAAAATAACAACTTCAGGTCCGGCATTAAAAAGATCTGCAAGTGGTTTGGCCATAGTGAAGAATATTGCAGTGAATATAAAACTCATTAATAGCATGATCTTCAAGGAAGTTACAATGACCTGTTTTACCATGAATTTATTATCCTT
>JAQVTJ010000142.1 GCA_028700095.1 Methanobacterium sp.
TCATATTATTTGCAACTGGTGCTTGATCTGGATTTACAATTACAGTTACATTTGCAATATCTGAAAACAAGTCTAAATCCAAATCCTGTACTTTATAAGTAAATGTATCATTACCTATAAAACCAGCGTTTTATTTATAGATAAAATCTCCCATTTTACCAAGGACTAAATTACCATTTAAAGGTTTTGAAGTACTATTATAACCTAATGGACTGTCATAAATACTA
This sequence comes from Methanobacterium sp., assembly GCA_028700095.1. Taxonomy (GTDB): domain Archaea; phylum Methanobacteriota; class Methanobacteria; order Methanobacteriales; family Methanobacteriaceae; genus Methanobacterium_B. The sequence continues at coordinate 228 of JAQVTJ010000142.1, forward strand.
CTACCATTTAAAGTATCATTTACAGGACAACCTTCATGTGTTGTGAAATTCAAACAACCCGCAACAGGCACGGACAAATTACTAGTAACAGCATAAGAATTCAAATCAGCCCAATCCCTTTTAAGATCCTCTAACTGAGAATTAAGATCACTTAAAGAATCTTCACTCAGCCTATAAAGAATACCACATACTAGACATGCAACTCCCGATAAAAAACCCACTATGATGAACGCATTATTTAAAAGTTTAGCAGTATCATAACCATTATTAAAGTGGAAGTCGTGCAACCAATCAGCATGCGGTAGGGGGTGGTTATTTATGTTATGAGGAGCTACACGGCCTCCCATAGAATTCAACTCACGTTTTGCTATTACTGCCCCTATTATGCATAAAAAACATAATACTCCTGTAAAAATACACACATTGCTAGATAAACATTAGGGTATAGTTCAGCAGCTTCATTGGTGTTTTGTTTTATATTGGTGTTAATTTGTTTTTTTTTTGTTCCTGATAGTATTTATTTACTAGTTTGGAGCTTGCTGTGGAGTTATTAGGATCTCCTTTAATACCTTTGCCTATATAGTGTTTTTTGAAATTATCGTAGGTTAGATTTTTGATTTTATTGTACGGTCCCATTATGGTGATTTGGGTGGTTATGTTATTTTTTGGTTCTGAGGGGTTGGTTTGGCTTTGTGTTGTGATAAATTGAAGGTATCTATCGTATTCACCTTGGCTTTTGTATATTATTATATCTCCTGTTTGAAGCTGGTCAATTGATATGTTAATAGTGTTTGTTGTTTCTAATGTATGAGGTTTTAAATCAGATTTATCATTCTGTGATAGTATTTCAGAATATCCTAGTAGAGTAATAAGTGTTATTATAGATGTTATTAATAGGTTTAATGTTGTTAGTATTGTTTTTTGGCCTTCGTCCCCTGTTTTATCTATGTTTTTCTTTATATTATGGGCATTTTTTCCTATTTTGCAGATGTTGTCCCATACATCATCCCAATTCCACCATTTCCAATATTTGCAGCTATAAAACAAACACTATGAAAATATTAACTATAAAATGAGGTATAGCACATATATAATCTTCAATATTATCGCCGTGTTGGACGATATCATGGGTGTGTTTATCTGTTTGAGCGTTATTTTCTTTGATATCATTAGCTAATTCACTTCTTTCAGAAGCACTTATAGGTGTTATGCTAATTATTAATAGTATTATAAAAAAAATTAAAAATCTTTCTCTCAATAAAGTATCCTCCTTATATTATAGTTGTTATAAAAAAATGTTAACATATTTTTTATAATTATTACTTTTAATTAATAATATACTATGTTGGCTAAAATTATTAGCTGCCCACCTTTACATCCTGGTTCATTTAATATATATTTTTGGAATATGTTTAGGTTGCGGTATATTTTTATTTTGATTTTGTAGTTGTGTTTTTTTTGTTTAAGGGTATTTAGTTGTAGATGGTTGTAATAGAGATATGTGAATATATTTTTGGTGTATCTAATAGTTTATGATAATTTTTATTTGTGTGAGATGAATAGAATTTTGAGTGTAGTATATGGCTGTTTAGATACTTTTTTTGTATGTTATCTGCTTGTTTCACCATGTCTCTTAAATTTAATGGGTAGATTGTGTTGCTTGGCCATGATAACGTTTATAATCTTTAAATTAGTTTTAAAAGTATTTTTAGTATTATTATGCACCTTAAGCTTGAATTAAGTTTATTTGATTATCATTGGAGGTTTAATATTTATCTTATTTGGTGGTCTATGTCCATTTTTACTATGTAATTTATAGCCATACTAGGATTTTTCATTCCTAGTCCATTTAGTGTTTTTGTTTCGTCAAGTTTTGTTACATGGTTTATCTAATTTTTTATCGTCTGGTTCTGCAGTTTAGGAATGTGGCATTTTTTTTATATAATATCTCTTTTATTTTTTAATCCTTCCACATCTATTTGCCGTTGTACTTCTTTCAGGTTTTCCTTCTTTGGTTAAATGATTTTTGAAAGCCCATACCATGACAAGATTTTGGGTTGTTAGGAAATCCTAAAAACTTTCTAAATATGATTAGTAGCTTATTTTTCAAGCAAGGATCAGATAATCCATACCCCAATTACAAAATATCTTATTTATAACTATTTCATTTTTTATTATGCCATATTATCCTGTTTTATAATATTATCCTCCTTTTAAAAGGCCTAAAAAGAACTATTAATCTTAAGATAATTAATCCGCAGTAAAATTATCACCCAACTCTCCCATATATACTCTTAGTTTATGAAATAAACATTAAAGGGTTTTATAATAATTATATATCTATATCTGACTAATTAAACCACAAATAAACCATTGTAAATTAACCAAAATTATTAACTTCTAAAAAAAATATATATAATTTATAGAAATTCTCTATAATATTTGAAATATTTATTTAAAGTGATGTCTATGGATTATTCTCCCAAACTAAATATGGTTATTAATGGTTATGAATTTAGTTATAAAATTTTTGAAACACTGAGATGTGTATCTAAAACATGGTCACAGCGAGAAGCTGCAAAAAAACTTGGAATTTCACATTCTGTTTTAAATCGACGTATTAAAGAATCTGAAAAAAAATTTGGTTTAAAATTAGTAGAAACCACCGGAGCAGGTTCTGGATTAACAGAAAATGGATATAAAATATTAAATAAATATGAAAATTATCTTATAAGATTAAAAGAAAGTGATAAACCTGTTATTTGTGGAGGATATATTTCAACAGGACTTATTGAGATATTAGCAGATGAATATCATCTTAATGCAACAATTTATCAAACTAATGATGAAAGTGCTTTAAAACTTGCAAGAAGAGGTATGGTAGATATTTTAACATTAGATGATCCTGTAAGAGCATTTATGTATAATTTAAAATTCATACCTATTGCATATGATTCTCTGGTTCTTGTATCAAAAAATCCGGAAAAAGTTCATGAAATAAATTATATGAATGGAAAAAATTTTTTAGAAATACCTGGTTCATCACAACGTTTAGCATGGAATATAATGGACAATAAAAAAATTGATTATAATATAGTAGAAACAGTTCAATCTCCATATAATGCATTGAAAAAGATTCAAAATAATGATAAACTTTACACATTTCTTAATAATAGTTTTATAGAAGGATCAAATATTTTAAAAGATGAAACAAAACATTTAATTACCCTTGTTTTATGTAACAGTGAAAATCCTGTTTTAAAAGAATTTGTGGATTTTGTGACAGGAAATGGACAGGAAATAATTGAAAATTTGGGATTTATAAGAATATAAAAATATATTAATGTATATCTATTTAATTTAAGGATTAAAAATCTTTTTATAACTTATTTATTTAATTAATATCCTAATTTCTAAGTGTTATTTTAATAAATTATATTAAGTTAATTTTAAATATTTCATAAAATAAAAAATATGGCTGGTGATTTGATTTTAAGTAAAAATGATTTATTAGCAATTGGGCATACTGCCTTTGATTATATAATACAAATAAATGAATTCCCAGAACCTAATACTTCCACAGCAATTAATAAAATGCGTACATTATTTGGTGGAGCTGCAGCAAATGTAGCTGTTGTTGCATCA
>JAQVTJ010000036.1 GCA_028700095.1 Methanobacterium sp.
TAAAATATAAAATTAATACTAAGGGAAACGAAGATGATAACTGTTAATGAGAACTTATGCAAGGGATGCAATATTTGCAAGGAATTTTGCCCCCATAAAGTCTATGAAGAATCAAAAAACCCTAATAGTAAGGGAATTAATGTGCCTTGCCTTAAAAATAAAGAAAATTGTACAAAATGTGGTTTATGTACTCTTATGTGTCCGGAGCAAGCAATAAAAGTTGATGATAAAGAATGAAGACTGAAAAATATTTTATACAAGGTAATGAAGCCTGTGCAAGAGGAGCAATTAAGGCAGGTTGTAGATTTTTTGCAGGTTATCCTATAACACCTTCAACTGAAATAGCAGAAGATATGGCAATTTTCCTACCAAGAGAAGGTGGAACATTTATCCAAATGGAAGATGAAATATCTGCTCTTGGAGCAGTAATTGGTGGTGTTTGGGGTGGTATGAAAGGAATGACTGCTACTTCAGGACCTGGATTTTCTCTTATGCAGGAACATATAGGATATGCAGCTATGACTGAAACTCCACTAGTTATTGTTAATATGCAAAGAGGCTCACCATCAACAGGACAACCAACAATGGCATCTCAAAGTGATATGATGCAGGCTAGATGGGGATCCCATGGAGATTATGAGATAATAGCACTTTCCCCTGCATCTGTACAGGAATGTTTTGATTTTACTGTAATGGCATTTAACCTTGCAGAAAAATATAGGGTTCCTGTAATGGTAATGGCAGATGAAATTGTTGGTCATATGCGTGAAAAAATAGAAATACCAGAAAAAACTAAGATAACACCTAGATCCATGCCAACTGAGGGACCTGAAACTTTTTTACCATATAAAGCAGATCCAGAAGGAACAGCTCCAATGCCTGCATTTGGAGATGGATATAAACTGCTTATAACAGGCCTTACACATGATGAAAGAGGTTATCCTGATGCATCAAGCCCACAAGCCCATTCAAAACTTGTTAATCGTCTTTGTAATAAAATTATTTCCAAAACTGATGAAATTGCAATGGTAAAAACCATGTTTACAGAGGATGCAGATGTTCTTATTGTATCTTATGGAGCACCTTCAAGATCTTTGAGTACAGCTGTTAAAAAAGCAAGGGAAGATGGTGTAAAAGCAGGTTATATAAAACTTGAAACTGTATGGCCATTTCCTGAAAATATACTACAAAAAGCAGCTGAAAATACCAGTAGAGTTATTGTAGTTGAAATGAACCTAGGACAAATCTTTTATGAAGTTCAAAGAGTTTTAAAAAACCATAAAGTAGAAATTCTACCCAAAATAGGTGGAGAAATGCATAAACCTGATGAAATACTTGAAAAAATAGAGAAAGGCTAATAATTCCATTGGGAATCATATAACCTATTAGTATTAATGAATAACATTCTTATAAAAACATATATATTTTTTATGGATGATCGTAATATGGAGATGAGAAAGATGGATAAAACGAATCCAAATCGTTTTATGAAATACTTACGAACTGAAAGACTTCCTAATATATTCTGTGCAGGATGTGGTAATGGAATTATTATGAACACATTTTTTAATGCCATAGAACTAGCTGGAATTGATTTTGATAATATTGCCCTTGTATCTGGAATTGGATGTTCATCAAGAGTTCCAGGATATATCAAAACAGATTCATTACACACCACACATGGACGTCCAATTACATTTGCAACAGGACTTAAACTTGCAAATCCAGAACTTGATGTTGTTGTATTTACTGGAGATGGAGATGCAGCAGCCATAGGTGGAAATCATCTGATACATGGTTCAAGAAGAAATATAAATATCACAGTTATTTGTATAAATAATAGTATATATGGAATGACAGGTGGTCAAATAAGTCCAACCTCTCCAACTGGAAGTTATGGGAGTACAGCGCCATTTGGTGCCATTGAAAAACCATTTAACCTAGCAGAACTTACCCAAGCTGCAGGTGCCACATATGTTGCAAGATGGACAACAGCACATCCAGTACAGCTTTCAAATGCTATTAAAAAAGGATTAAAAAATAAAGGATTTTCTTTTATAGAAGCAGTTTCCCAATGTCCCACATATTTTGGACGTAAAAATAAAATGAAAACCGCAGTATCAATGATGCAATGGATGAAAGACCAATCAATCCTTAAAAGACAGGCAGACAAATTAGAAATAGCCGAACTAGAAGGTAAACTTATAATTGGAGAATTCCAAAATAAAAAAGAACCAGAGTACAGTGAAAATATTTGTAAACTCATAAAAGCTAAATGCACATCAAAAAAACCTTCTTCAATTAGATCAGCATACCAGGAGGATTGAAATGCGTAAAGATATTAGAATAGCTGGTTTTGGTGGACAGGGAATTATATTGGCAGGAATTGTTATTGGAAAAGCAGCAGCATTACATGATGGTATACATGCTGTTCAAACACAGTCATACGGACCAGAAGCAAGGGGTGGTGCTTCAAGAACAGAGATAGTTGTAAGTGATGAGGAAGTAGATTATCCCAAGGTACAAAATCCTGATATATTTGTTGCAATGTCACAAACAGCATTAATTACATATCTTAATGATCTTAAAGATGGTGGCACCCTAATAATAGATCCTGATATTGTATCAGAGAAAGAAATATTACCATTTATAAAGAAACATAAAATAAAACTTTACAAAGCTCCAGCAACCAAAACAGCATCAGAAGAAATAGGAATAAAAATAGTTGCAAATATTGTTATGATTGGAGCTATAACAAAAATAACCAAGGTAGTCTCTCAAGAAGCTGCAAAAATATCTATAACAGAAAGTGTTCCACCTGGAACAGAGAAAAAAAACCTAGCAGCATTTGAAGCAGGTTTAAAACTAGCTCATTAGATAAATTTTTTTTTGGGGGTTATTTAATATGAAAATTCATGAATATATAGCCAAGGACATGTTCAAGGATGAAGGAATACCAATACCCAACAGTAAAATGGTAAAAACTCCTGAAGATGCTAAAAAAGCTGCTATTAAAATTGGAAAACCTGTTGCAATAAAATCCCAAATACTTGTAGGTGGTAGGGGAAAAGCCGGAGGAATACAGTTTGCTGATAAACCTGATGAAGTATATAATAAAACCAAAGAAATTCTAGGTTCAATAGTTAAAGATGAATTAGTAGAAATGGTATTAATTGAAGAAAAAATAGAGATACAAGCAGAATATTATATAAGTGTGGTACTAGACAGAGCAGCAAAAAAACCCCTTATCATGGCAAGCATGTCTGGTGGTGTTGATATTGAAAAAGTAGCAAGGAAAACACCAGATAAAATAGTAAAATATTATTTAAATCCTCTAGATAAATTTTTACCATATCAAGGCAGGGAAATTGCAATTAAAATGGGTATTCCAAACATCCTTATCCCAAAGGTAGGTATGATTATTTGGAAACTTTTCAATGTATTCCAGAAATATGATGCAACCATAGCAGAAATAAATCCTCTTGTAATAAATGCAAATAATATAATTGCAGCAGATGCAAAACTAGAAATTGATGATGATGCTATTTACAGACAAAAAGAACTTACAATATTGGAAAATATAACAAAAGATGAATTTGCATATATAAAACTTGAAGGAAATATTGCAGTTATTGGTAATGGTGCAGGACTCACTTTAAGTGGAATGGACATGTTAAAACTCTACGGAGGAGAACCAGCCACATTTCTAGATATAGGTGGAGGATCTTCAAGAGAAAATATAGCAAAAGCATTAAATATTGTAATATCTGATCCTGATGTTAAAACAATATTTTTAAATGTACTTGGCGGAATAACAAGAGCAGATGATGTTGCAAAAGGAGTATTAGATGTTTTAAACAATTCTAAACGATATATTCCACTGGTTATACGGTTAACAGGTACCAATGAAGAAGAAGGTCAGGAAATACTTAAAGAAGCTGGTGTTTTATATGAAACATCCATGGAAGCAGCTGCAAAAAAAGCTGTGGAACTTTGTAAAAACATTGAATAAACCCTTTAACCTTTTTTTTATATAATTTCCAACTTTTTTTTATTAAAATAATAAGAAAAAATTTATTTATTAAATTAAATATTTCTTTTAATACTGAGTATATGGGCCATTATAAGTGCTGAAAGGAATATATAAACTAACATTGCAATTCCATTAAATGTTCTGTTAAATAAGAACAATGCAATTATACTTTGTGATAAAAACCCAGTTAAAGAACCAATTAAAAGAGCTTCTCTTCCTAAATACATTCTACTTCCATTTTTACGTTTACTACGATAATTTCTAAGTATATAAAATCCTGTTAATGTAACAATCATAATCCATATCATAAGTGCTAAAAGACCACCATATCCAAAATCAAATGCAACACCAAAAATTCCAGGTAACATATAATCTATAGCATCTTTCTTTACAACTAATATACCTGCAAATAATGGAAATGGAAGGGTAAAAAGATTTATTAGATTCATTGGCATTGATAAAAAACCATCAGAACCGCCATGGCAAGCAACTCCCCAGAAACATGAACCTATTTTATGTCCGAAAAATGTTGTATTTTTTATAACCAGAGACAAACTAGGCATTGCAAATTCTTCAACCCTTGCTATACGTAAAAGAGGGCTTAAAATTGGAGTATTAATTATTTTTGAAAAAATTTCCAACACACCAAAACCTGCTAATCCTGCACCCATAACAACCAACACACGTTTCATAGTTATGGTAGATGTTCTTCTGAAACTTTTAGACATTATTAATGTACCTAAAAACCATCCAAGTAACCATAATAAGAGAAAAGATCTATGCATCATCCCACCAGCAACAGCTATTATAAAGAATAACATTACTGAAACAGCTTTAATTGATGATGATTTAATATCCACTTCTGTTAATAAATTAGCAGAAGCAGATAATGTTGCCCAGGAAAAAACTGCCAAGGGACCAAATGGATGTGTAAACTCATGATGTGACACAAATGGAAGAAAAAGAAAAGCAGTGTCAATAATAAAGATTCCAGCAAGCACAACAGTTAATGCTAATGCAAGAAACAAAACTAAACTCAATGGAATTGCAACAATATTAAAGAGAAGCAACACACCAACATGTATCATTATTGCAACTTCTAATATGAACTGAAGATGATTTTCTGCTATTAACATAATATATCACTAGAAATCTTTTTAAGATATTATAATTTATTTTTAAGATTATTATTACAAATTTCTTATAATAATATATATTCTATTTGTATATCCAGAATCTTAATTCATAACTATTTTATTGTACGAATATAAGGTTATATAAATAAGTGTAGATACTGCGAAGATAGTTCATTATCTGTTCAATAATTCCACCAGCCTGTGTTGCTTGACTTGTAACACTTTGAAGTTTATTTTTAAAATCAGTTAAACTTGACTGTGCTTGCTGAGAATTTGCAAGTGTATTTGCAATTTGTTGTGCCTGTTGATCAGATAAATTAATATTCATAGTATTAGCTATGTTAATTACTATTACCTTAATTTGAGCAGGGTCTTGAAGATTCTGATTTTGAACCTGGTCCATTGCCTTTGAAAATAGTTCTGCTATTTTATCAGGACTTTGTCCTGTTTGATTTATAATTTGTGTTTCAGTGTAAAGCTCTTCTGTAGCTGCTTTTTTGGCCTGATCTGGTATTGGAGTTCCTACAGCTACTTCATATGATTCAAGCACACCTGCAAGGGCAGCTTCTCCAGATGCAGAAATAGGGGATGATACAACAACATATCCGTTATTTATGCCTGTGGCTTTTAATGCATTGGCATACATTTTAGATTTAACAACTGTTATTTTACTGGTGTCAACAACCACATTAATACCTTGACTATAACTTAGATCAACCATTGCACAGGAAAAGATTTGATTTGAAGGATATGTTCTTCCAGTTATATTCTTGGATATTGCATTAACTTCAGAGGCTGTAACAACCTTGTAACTAGCATCACTAATATTTTTATTTGTTTTAGATTGGAAATAAATGTTCATAGGATTTTTCCAATTAGCATTTGTATAAGTTGTTTCTCCATAGGTTATTGCAAAACCTGAAACACCATAAATCGGAGTTATTACCATCATTATCACAATCAATATCAGTGCCAATTTTTTCATACTATCACCATTTACTCTAATTCAATTAATCTATACTTAAATTATAGTTATTAAATCTCCTTCATACTATGATCCATACACTAATTAAAGTTATTGTTCAACCCTTTTTAAAGCCTTAAAATTTCTTTCAAACTATTATAGTTTAATTAATTGTACCTTAAACAAATTGGGACCTTTTTAACATATTTTTGAGATAAATCCATAAATTAATTTTATATTAATATTAATATCAAATAATTTTTTTTTTATCTATTATTATATTTAGAACAAATTTCTAGGCTAATAAAACAACCCTACTTTCAGAGGCACTGTTAACAATTTCACGATCACATAACCTGCCAATAGATTCAGCAAAGTTTTGTACATCATTAAATGAAGGCATATTTTCTAGTAAAAGTCTATCTCTAGAACTTCCCACATACATATATGCTTTGATCTCAATAAAATCAGGATTACTTTTTTTAATTATATCTGCATATTCTTCAGGATTTTTCATATTATAATCCTTAACACATGTTGTTCTCAACACTTTTCTACAGTTAAAACTTGATAAAAGATCTAATGATTTATTTAAAAGTTCCCATCCTTTTGAAATTTGAGGCTGACATAATTTATTATAAACTTCTTTATTAGGAGCATCTAATGATATATATAACTGTGTAGGTTCTTTTTCAAGATTTTCAAGTTTAGATGGTGTCATTCCATTGGTTACAAGAAATGTTGTGAAATTTCTGTGAATAAATTCAGATATTAAATCATTTATACCTGGATAAAGCATTGGTTCCCCTGCAAGAGATATTGCAGCATTTCTTGGAGTCTGGGATTCTTTAAGTTTTTTCTTATTTACAAGTGAATTACCAAAAAAACCACATAATAAATTTCTCTGAACAGCTATACAATCATCTATAATAACCTTTGGTTCATCAAAATTCTCATCCCACTCTGTTTTAGTAATAGAAATATCTCTCCAACAAAATAAACATTTCTGATGACAAAAAGGTATGCTAGGAGACATTTGAAGACATCTATGGCTTTCAATTCCATAAAATTTTTCTTTATAACATACTCCTTCATCTAAAAGACTTTTTTTAGTCCAGTGACATACCTTAGCTGCTGCATGTTTTAAATTTCCTGCAAATCTATACCCCTTTTTTTCAAGGGCTTTTATTTGAATTTCTGTAAGTGTCATTTATAATCGGTTTACCATTTTTTTTATATATTTTTGAAAAATTATTTTAATCTAACTTTTAATAGACTTTTCTATCATGTATATAATTATATTATAATATAACCCAGATCTTTTATAAAAAAAAATAATATCACAATATTTTTATATCCCCTACTATAAGAAAGGAAATTAGAACTGATTATATATTTTTTTTTAAGAGGTAAAACAATGAATAAAATAAAGAGAACTCCAATAGTAATTTTAAATTTCAAAACCTACTTGGAATCTACTGGAAAAAATGCTTTAAAATTAGCTGTAGCTTCACAATTGGTGGCAGAAGAAACTGGTGTGAATATGGTTGTCGCACCTCAAAGCCCTGACATATATCCAATATCTAATGAAATTACAATCCCTGTTTTTGCTCAACATATTGATGCAATTAATGCAGGAGGACATACTGGAAGTACATTACTTGAATGTGTTAATGAAGCAGGAGCAGTTGGCAGTCTTATAAACCACTCAGAAAATAGGATGAAACTAGCTGATATGGATATGGTTGTGAAAAAAACAATTGAAAAACAGATGGTCAGTGTTTTATGTACTAATAACATTGAAACAAGTGCAGCTGCCGCAACATTAAACCCAGATTTTGTTGCAATAGAACCTCCTGAACTTATAGGATCTGGAATTCCTGTATCTAAAGCAGAACCTGAAATAGTTGAAGGTACTGTGGATATTATACATGAAATAAACCCTAAAACTAGTATTCTATGTGGAGCAGGTATATCTACAGGAGAAGATATGAAAGCTGCTCTTGATCTAGGTGCACAGGGAGTTTTACTTGCATCTGGCATAATTCTTGCAAAAGATCCTAAAGATGCTTTATTAAATCTTGTAAGTAAAATATAATTAAATATTTCAATATAAACCAAACAAGCTTAAAATATAGATATAATGAATATAACAGTTTATCAAATTAAAACGGTGAAATTATATGTCCCTTGATTTTTATACAATAGATGATCTGGATCTTGATAATAAAACAGTTCTTGTAAGAGTGGATATTAATTCACCAGTTGATCCTAGTACAGGTCTTCTATTGGATGATACAAGAATAAGACTCCATGCTGAAACAATAAAAGAACTTTCAAATAAAGGTGCGAAAACTGTTATTCTCGCACATCAAAGCAGACCCGGTAAAAAAGATTTCACAACACTTAAACAACATGCAGAATCTCTTTCAAAGATATTGAACAAAAATGTTGATTATGTTGATGATATTTTTGGAATTAATGCAAGAAATTCAATAAAAAAAATGGAAAAAACAGATATTCTTCTTTTGGAAAATGTACGTTTCTATTCAGAAGAAATAATAGCAAGAGAGCCAAAACACCAATCAAAAACACATCTAATAGAGAAACTCGCACCCTTAGCAGATTATTTTATAAACGATGCATTTGCAGCAGCACACAGATCCCAAGCTTCCATGGTAGGCTTTGCATATGTAATGCCATCAGCCGCAGGTAGAATTATGGAAAAAGAGCTTAAAGCCATTTATAATGCAATGGATAATGTTCAAAGGCCATGTATTTATATTTTAGGCGGGGTAAAAGTTGATGATTCCATAATGGTCATGGAAAATGTTTTAGAAAAAGGAAGTGCAGATTTTATTTTAACTACAGGCCTAGTTGCCAACATATTTTTATGGGGTTCTGGAATAAACATAGGGAAATATAATAAAAACTTTATAAAAAATAAAGATTACTGTGAATTTGTTAAGAAATCTAAAAAACTCCTAAAAAAATATGGAGATAAAATAATAATACCTAAAGATATTGCAGTATGTAAAGAAAATAAAAGAATAGAATTTTCAGTTGATAATATTCCCAACAATCCCATCTATGATATAGGTACTGATACAATAAAAGAATATGCTGGATATGTAATGCAGGCAAAAACATTATTTGCCAATGGTCCTGCTGGTGTTTTCGAAAAAGAAGAATTCAATATAGGTACAGATGATATATTAAATGCAATAGCATCATCCAATGCATTTTCAATTATTGGCGGAGGTCATCTTGCAGCTGCTGCAAATCAAATGGGTATTTCAAAGGGAGTTAGTCATATTAGTAGTGGAGGAGGAGCTTCAATAAATCTTCTTGCAGGTGAAAATTTACCTGGAGTTCAAATATTAACAGAGTATACAACTAAAAAAATATAATATAATAACCATAAATATTTTTTTTACATAATATTCCATGCAAAATAATAATATGTATAATATATTTCATTTTTATCATAAATTTTAATATTCAAAAGAAAAAAAATTTTTTAGAAGAGTATATAAAGGGGAAGAACATTATATGGAATGGTAGATTAATAAATGAATAAATTTAAATAGAAATCTTTAAGATTTTATAAAAAGATAATATATAAAAAAAAATTTATAAATCAACCAACCCAAAACTATTTAAGTTAATATTTCATATACCTAAAAATGCCTCGGTAGCTCAGTCTGGTGGAGCGCGAGACTTGTAATCTCGTGGTCGGGGGTTCAATTCCCTCCCGAGGCTCTAAGCCAATATAATAAAGGCTTATAATACATTCATTTGGGACCATAGGGTAGCTTGGTCGATCCTTTGGGCTTTGGGAGCCTGAGACTCCGGTTCAAATCCGGGTGGTCCCATCCATTATCCCGCCTTAGCTCAATTTGGCAGAGCATCGGACTGTAGATCCGAGGGTTGCTGGTTCAAGTCCGGCAGGCGGGATTTTGTTATTAATCAACAGTTAATAAGAAATAAAATCCATACTATAAAAAGAGCGAGATAAAAAAGTTTATATACTATTAAACAATAACCTTGTAAAAGGAAAAGTATATAAGTAAGTATATGTATAACTCATTATACTCTCATTCTTTAGAGCTGCCCTGGTGGTGTAGGGGCTATCATGCAGGCCTGTCGAGCCTGCGACTCGGGTTCAAATCCCGGCCAGGGCGTTTATTTATGGGGCCCGTAGCTCAGTCTGGGAGAGCGCTCGGCTTTTAACCGAGTGGCCGCGGGTTCAATTCCCGTCGGGCCCGTTCTTAATTTTTAACTGGAGGATATGTTGTGAAAAAAGACATCTTAAAACACAAATTGGTTCCAGATCATACTATTTTGTCAGAAATAGAAGCTAAAAAAGTAGTGAAAGATTTAAAGGTTCATCCTGAACAACTACCAAAGATAAATGTTGATGATCCTGTTGCTAAAGCTATTGAAGCAAAACCAGGAGATATACTTCAGATAACGAGGAAGAGCCACACTGCTGGAAAATTCGTTACATATCGATTGGTATTAGAATAGTTGATATGGAATTTATTTAGACTAATATTTGTAATATTAAAAAATTTGTATAGATCGAAAATTGTTTTTTGGAGGAGTTTAAATCGAATTGTTTTTTGGAGGAATCTAATGGTAAAAAATGCATGGGAACTGGTTGATGCATTTTTTGATGGATACAACTTGGTAGACCACCACATAAAATCCTACAACGACTTTGTTAATCACAGAATACAGGATATAATTGATATAACAGAGCCAATTGTCCTGGAACAAGGTGAATATACTATAAAGACTGGGAATGTTGAGATCAGAAAGCCATTTATTAAAGAGGCAGATGGATCCAATAGTAAAATATTCCCTACAGAGGCAAGACTTAGAAACCTAACATATTCTGCACATATGTACCTTGAAATGGCTATTACTAAAAAAGGTGATGAAGAACAGGACATGGAAAAAGTTTACATTGGTGAACTACCTGTAATGTTAAAATCAAATATATGCCATCTCAATGGACTTGGTGAAAAAGAATTGGATGATGTAGGTGAAGATCCACAGGATCCTGGAGGATATTTCATAGTTAATGGTTCAGAAAGAGCCATTGTAACAATGGAAGAAATTGCCCCAAACAAGATTATCCTTGAGAGAATAGGTGAAAAAGAAGATAGACGAGCTAGGGCAATAGTAACTTCGATAAAAAGCGGATTTAGGGCTCGTATAACACTTGAATATAGGAAGCCACGTAAAAAAGGTGTGTTTTTAAGAATTTCATTCCCTTATGTGCCTGGAGAAATACCATTAGTAGTTCTTTTAAGGGCTCTTGGATTTGAAACTGATCAAGATCTTGTTACAAGTGTTTCAGATGAAAATGATATACAATTCCTTCTAATAGATGATATACAAACTTCTGAAATAATGACACAATATGATGCAATCAAATATATTGGAAACAGGGTTGCAAAGGGCATGACAGAGGAGTATAGAATTAAAAGAGCAGAAGATGTTATAGACAAATATTTACTACCCCATATAGGTGTAGAACCAGAAAAAAGAGCAGAAAAAGCAACTTATCTAGCTGAAATGACAGAAATGCTTCTCCAAGTTGTATTTGAGAAAAGAGAACCTCATGACAAGGACCATTATGCTAATAAAAGGCTCAGAGTATCTGGTGATTTAATGGAAGATCTTTTCAGAGTGGCATTTACTAGTTTAACAAGAGATATGACTTATCAGCTTGAAAGAAGTCTTGCAAGAGGTAAAGGGCCATCTGTAAAACAATCTGTTCGTTCAGATGTTTTAACTGAAAATATAAAACATGCAATTGCAACTGGAAACTGGGTTGGAGGACGTGCAGGTGTAAGCCAATTACTTGATAGAACCAGTTACATGGGAACTTTATCACATTTAAAAAGGGTTGTATCTCCATTAAGCCGAAGCCAACCGCACTTTGAAGCTCGTGATTTACACCCAACACAGTTTGGTAAAATATGTCCAAATGAAACACCAGAAGGACCTAACTGTGGATTGGTAAAAAACCTTGCAATACTTGCTAAAATATCAGAAGGTTCAGCTCCAGAAGAACTTGAAGCCATAATTAAAAAGATGGGAATTGTAAACCCTGTACAAATTTTATAATAATTAATCCAAAGGATAACCAAATTTTTTGTTGGAAATTAGAGTTTGATGACATATATAAAAACCTAAAAAAAAAGATAATATTTTTTTAGTTATTATAATCCATTAAACCCTTCAGACCTAGAATCCTTTTTGGGGGCAAATTAGTGAAAAAATCCAAAATATATATTAACGGTAAAATCATCGGGACCTGTGATGATCCAGAAGACTTTGTAAGGTCAATGAGAGAAAAACGAAGATCTGGTGAAATATCCCCAGAGATGAATATAACCCACTACAAGGAAACAGATGAAATATATGTGTTCACAGATCCAGGAAGAACTAGAAGACCACTTATAGTTGTAGATGAAGGTAATTCAAAACTCACAGAAGAACATATTCTACAACTACAACAAGATGAACTAGACTGGGATGGACTTATAAATCAGGGAATAATTGAATACATGGATGCAGAAGAAGAAGAAAATTCTTATATTGCTATGTTTCCCAATGAAATCAATGAACATCATACACATCTAGAAATAGATCCCTCTACAATGCTCGGGATATGTGCAGGTATCATTCCATTTGCTAACCATAACTCATCACCAAGAAATACAATGGAAGCAGGTATGACAAAACAAGCTCTAGGGCTTTATGTTTCAAACTATAATATGAGAACAGATACACGTGCACATTTACTTCATCATCCCCAAGTACCACTGGTTAAAACCAGAAGTATGGATGCAACTAAATATGATAAACGTCCATCAGGACAAAACTTTGTTGTAGCAGTTATGTCCTATGAAGGATACAATATGGAAGATGCACTTATACTAAACAAAGCATCATTAGAAAGAGGACTTGCAAGATCATCCTTTTTCAGATCATATGAAGCATCAGAAAGACGTTATCCTGGGGGACAGGAAGATAAATTTGAAGTACCAGAAAATATAGTTCGGGGCTACAGATCAGAAGAAGTTTACAGACATCTAGATGAGGATGGAATAGTAAACCCTGAAGTTGAAGTTAAATCTGGAGATGTTTTAATTGGTAAAACATCACCACCAAGATTCCTTGAAGAAATAGATGAATTCGGAACAGTTGCAGAAAGAAGACGTGAAACATCTATAACAGTAAGACATGGGGAACATGGAGTTGTAGATGCAGTACTATTAACCGAAACTGTAGAAGGAAGTAAACTTGCAAAAATAAGGATCAGAGACCAGAGACAACCAGAATTTGGTGATAAATTCGCATCAAGACATGGACAGAAAGGTGTTGTTGGACTTATAGTTTCACAGGAAAACATGCCCTTCACAGAAGAAGGAATAGTTCCTGATTTAATAATAAACCCACATGCAATTCCATCAAGAATGTCAGTTGGACAAGTTATTGAAATGATAGCAGGTAAAGCAGGTACAATGGAAGGAACCAGAATGGATGGTACACCATTTGGTGGGCAGCAGGAAGCTGAGATAATGGAACTTCTTAAGAAAAATGGTTTTGAAACAGCAGGACGTGAATCACTTTACAATGGAATAACCGGTGAAAGACTAGAATCTGAAATATTTTTAGGAGTTGCATTTTATCAGAAACTGCACCATATGACTGCTGACAAAGTTTATGCAAGATCCAGAGGACCTGTACAGGTTTTAACAAGACAACCAACAGAAGGTAGAGCAAGAGAAGGTGGTCTAAGATTTGGAGAAATGGAAAGGGATTGTCTCATTGCACACGGTGCAGCATTAGCACTTAAAGAAAGACTTTTAGATGAATCTGATAAGTATGAAGCATTAGTATGTCAAGAATGTGGAATGATAGCCATATATGACAGAATAAGGGATAAAAAATACTGTGCAATATGCGGAGAATCAGAAACATTCCCTGTTGAGATTTCATATGCATTCAAACTTTTACTCGACGAACTCAAGAGCCTTTGCATATTCCCAAAAATAGTTCTTGAAGACAAAGCATAGGGATTAAATAAAAGCTGATATGATGCTGGAATTTAAAAAAAATAAAAGCACATAAAAGCCACATAATAATAAGGAGAGAATGAGCTTGAAAGGAATTTTAAAAAAGATTTCCCAAATCAATTTTGGTCTTATGTCTCCAGAGAACATAAGAAAAATGTCAGTTACCAAAATTGTAACTCCAGACACCTACGATGAAGATGGATATCCAATAGAAGCTGGACTTATGGACCCAAGATTGGGAGTTATTGACCCAGGTCTTAGATGCAGATCCTGCGGATCCAAAGGTGGGGATTGTCAAGGACATTTTGGACATATCAATCTGGCAAGACCAGTTATACATGTTGGATTTGCAGATACAATTCATAAAATACTTAGATCAACTTGTAAAGACTGTGGACATGTACTCTTAACAGAATCTGAAATGGTAGATTACAGAGAAAAAATAGAGAACCACATCAAAAATGAGGAAAGCATAACAGCAATTATTAAAGAAATTTACACTGTTGCAAGAAGAGATAAATGCCCACACTGTGCTGAAGAACAGGAAGATGTTAAAATTGATAAACCAGTTTCAATAGTTGAAGGAAACTATAAACTCACAGCAAGTGAAGTAAGGGAAAGACTAGAAACCATACCTCAAGATGAGTATATATTTGTTGGAATAAACCATAATATAGCAAAACCTGAATGGATGATTTTAACTGTACTTCCAGTTCCACCAGTAACTGTAAGACCTTCAATAACACTTGAAACAGGGGAAAGATCAGAAGATGATCTAACACATAAACTAGTTGATATTTTAAGGATTAACCAAAGACTTAAAGAAAACATGGAAGCAGGAGCACCACAACTAATAGTTGAAGATCTCTGGGAACTTTTACAATACCATGTTACAACATACTTTGATAATGAAGCATCTGGTGTACCACCAGCCAGACATCGTTCAGGAAGACCACTTAAAACATTAGCCCAACGATTAAAAGGTAAAGAAGGACGTTTCAGAAGTAATTTATCAGGTAAAAGAGTAAATTTTTCTGCAAGAACTGTTATATCTCCAGATCCCAATATCAGTATAAATGAAGTAGGAGTTCCAGAGATGATTGCAACTGAAGTTACAGTACC
>JAQVTJ010000143.1 GCA_028700095.1 Methanobacterium sp.
CGCTCTTCCGATCTATATAAGCTGTTTGTGTTGGATAACATATTATTTTTACAAAAACTAAAACAATAATTAATAAAATTAATATTTGTAAGAGTTTTATTGTGAAAATATTATTAAGATATTTATTTGTTAAGGATTTTTCCTTAGATAATTCTCTTGTCATGAGAATATTTAACCCGAAATCAGCAAATATCCCTAGTACACTTATTAAAGCTAATGCAAAGGCAAGTATTCCATAATTTTCAACGCCCAAATACCTTACCAGATATATTGTATAGATTAAACTGATTAGATAACTTAAAATTTGGGACATAAAAAGAGAACCAATGTTTTTTCCAATTTTTTGTATTGAATTCATTAAAAGTTTCTTTGTATTATCTTAAATTTAATAACTTGTTTTAATCTGATCCAAATATGTAAATCAATAGATTTATTAAAATAAAAAATTTATTTTAATTAAATAAAGATTTATGGGAAATTAATTAATTAACTAAATAATAAAAAAAATTTTAATATAAAAAAGGATGTTTATACTTAAGATTTGATTGTCATACACTTTTTTTAAACAGCTACTATAATTAATATTATTAATATTAATTACAAAAAATATAATTTTGTTTTATAATAAAAAAAATATTAATAAATGCATTGAAACCATATAATTCATTTTGAAAATAATTATAGTAGTATTTTGAGTTAATTAAAAAAAAAAAAATAATAAATCTAGATATGAATTAACTTATAAAATTAATAAAAATAATTCATAGATACAATTATACTTCATTTATATCAAGATTTGTATTGGAAAGGAAAATGAATATGAATCAAAAAGTTTCTATAATAATCCTCAACTGGAAGGGATGGGAAGATACAATAGAATGCCTTGAATCTCTTTATCAGATTAATTATCCAAATTATAATGTGATTATAGTTGATAATGGTTCGCAAAATGAATCTGTTGAAATGATAAAGGATTATGCCTCAGGAAAACTTTCAGTTGAATCAGATTTTTTTGAATATAACAAATCTAACAAACCTATTAAAATCTGGGAATATTCTACCAATGAATTAAAATCATTGGACATAAATAATGTAGATTTTAATAGTTTAGATTCTAATAATAATCTAATATTAATTAAAAATGATGTTAATTCAGGTTTTTCGGAAGGTAATAATATTGGTATAAACTTTTCATTGCAATTTTTAAATATAGATTATATTTTGCTTCTAAATAATGACACTGTGGTTGATAAGAATTTCTTAAATGAACTTGTAAAATTTGCAGATACTAACAACGAAGCAGGTATTGTAGGGCCTGGAGTTTACCATTATAATAAACCAGGTAAAATTGATAATATAGGGTATAATGTTAATATTTGTAATGGAAGAATATCATCCCCAATTGTTAATTTAGAGGAAATTCCATCTTCCAATATATCATTAGATTATGTTGTTGGTTGTGGATTACTTATTAAAAAAAGTGTGATTAATGATATTGGTTTGCTTGATAAAAAATATTTTCTATATTACGAAGATGTGGATTGGTGTTTAAGGGCTAAAAAACAAGGGCATGAAGTTTTTTATGTTCCACAAGCAAAAATATGGCATAAAATTTCTTCTCTTGAAAGAAGATCTATAAGCTTATATTATTATGGAAACAGAAATTCTTTTTTATTAATTAAAAAAAACAGGGATACAATGGGGATTTTAAGTTGCTATCCTTTATTAATTTTTAATAAATTTATCTTAGCACTATATTTACTATTAAATGGTAAGTTTAAAGAATTTATAATAGTATTTAAAGCAATTAATGATGGTCTTAGGGGAAATTATGGATATAAAAAATTGGATTAAATTTAAGATATTTTAATCTTTTTTATATGTAAATATTTAAATTTTTAATAAATTCTTTATAGTTATTATAAAATTTAAATAATTTTAATATTATTTCTTAGCATATGCAAAATAATAAAACCCTAACCATTCTCCTATAATTGTATCATCCCAAAAAGTGATTAAAGGTTTGATTTTTGACAATAATTTATATTCTAATCGTTTTAATGAGGGAACTTGTTTCCCATATGGTATTTGTGGTAAAAATACACCTGCTCCAAAAATGTTTACATCTTTCAAACCTGCAGAAATAAGCATATTTTGAATATCATTTGAATTTAATTTTTTCTCGTAAAATTCATCTTTTACATTATTTTTTATTAATTTAACTAAGTTTCTTATAAAATTAATATGAGCACGGAATATAGAAAATTTTTTTGGTACTATATCTGAATAAAATATTCCATTTGGTTTTAATACTCTTGTCATCTCATTAATTATAATTTCTGGATCTTTAAAATGTTCTAAAAGACCTGTGGATAGTACTATGTCAAAAGTATTATCATTAAATGGGAGTTTTTTAGCATTCCCAATAAATTGGCCTTTATTGTTGGTTAATTCATAGTTTTTTCTAGCTACTTTTATAGCATTTTCAGAATAGTCTAAACATGTTGTGTTATAACCATTTGATGCCAAGAAACATGATAATCTTGCAGAACCACATCCAATTTCTAATATATTTATATCAGATCCAGAAGGTAATAATGGCAGTAAATAGGAAAGTTTTATTTCATCCATTAAATAGAATACATCTCTATAATTTAAGGTTTTTTCTGTTTTATCCCAGATATCTTCCCATATTTGTTTATCTTTATCCAATTAGATCACCTTAAACTAAATTGTATACTTCTAATGTTTTTTTGGCAGCATTGTCCCATGTGAATATTTTAGATCTTTTAAGTCCTTTTTTTACTAATTCTTGAGTTATATCATTATTTACGAGTAGTTTATACATATTTAATGCCAGGGCTTTATCATCGGTTGGATCTACCATTATTCCTGCATTATCTACAACTTCAGGTAGGGAGCTGGTATTAGAGGTTATTACAGGTGTGCCGCATGCCATGGCTTCAAGTGGTGGTAGACCAAATCCTGCATATAAACATGGATAAACAAGAAGATCCGATGCATTATACCATTTTGGTAATTTTTCTTCTGGTACATATCCTATGAATATAACCTCTTTTTGAAGACCCATCTTATTTATTGTATTTAATAACTGTTGTCTGGCTCCGTAGCTTTGAGGATCACCTATTTTTAACAGTTTAATATTGGGTAATTTCTTTTGAAGTTTTACAAGTGATCTTAATAGAACATTTAAATTTTGTCTTGGTGTTTCTGAACCAACATAAAGTATGTATTTTTGGTTTGTTGGAAGGTTGTGTTGTATGAGAATGTCTTTATTCCTTTTATTGTTGTAGAGATCATGGTTAACTGCAGCATTAACAATATGTATCTGTTCTTCGGGATAGTCTAGATATTTAATTATTTCAGCTTTGGAAAATTCGGAAATTGTCATAATCTGGGCTGCTTTTTTTAATCCTGATAAATTATTTTTCCATAATTTTGAATAATTTTTTTCAAATGCCCATGGGATTAGATCATAACATGTTACAACAGATCTGTCTGTTTTAATTGAATTTAACAGATATGCGTTTTCCTGAGAGGTGATATGTTTAATATTTTGGTCTTCTATACTCTTTTTGACTTTTATTTTATATTGGTATCTATCAAGATTTTTAAATGTTGTTCTGGCAATTTTAAATAAGAAATTTTTTAGTTTTATATTTTCATATTTCCTAGTGTCTGTTTTGTTTTCTAGATTAGGTTTTAATTGGGTATTA
>JAQVTJ010000144.1 GCA_028700095.1 Methanobacterium sp.
TTAAATTTTATACTAATATTTCCAGAGTTACCAGGTACAAGACCTTTATTATATAAATAATGTGATGTTGGTATAATTTTTTTTATTATTTCATTTTTTTGCATATTATAATCCCCACTGGAATTAAAAAAGAATATAATTTATGGAAAATATATTACTAAAAAAAAGTAATAGATATTTTATGTAAATTTAAGTAGTTTAAATGACCCTCTGTTTAAAACAGGCACTTCTGCACAGGTTGGCATTATATTATATATTTTCTGGAATTCTGTTTGTGATTGGAAAGTTCCTGAATTTATCATATGTATTCCTTTATGTTTTTTATAGGAGTTAATATGTACATGGCCTGTATGGAATATATCTGGAATTTCATCAATTACTAAATAATCTTCAAATTCCGATGCAAGAGGTGTTCTTTCACCATATATAGGGGCTAAATGTCGTTTTTCTATTAGTTCTTTCATTATTAAATCTGAATTTTGGTGAGACAATCCATTTATTGTCATTGCAAGATCATCAAAACTTCTGCCATGATATATTAGGGTTTTTAATCCATCAAGACTTACAAGGGAAGGGTTGCTTACCATTTCAATATTTTTAATTTTGTACAAGTCAGCTGCATAATTTTCTGGAATAGATGGTTGTGGTTCAGCTAATCTTGATGCATCGTGGTTACCTGGAGCTATAACTATTTTAATATTATTTATATCTCCTAACAATCTTGCTGCTTCTTCATATTGTTCGTATATATTTTTTATTGTAAGTTCTTCTTCTTGATGTGGGTAAACTCCAATTCCATCAACAACATCCCCTGCAATAACAAGGTAACGTACATCATTTGCTATGTTTTGCTGTTGTTCATCACCAAAATCACCATTCATCCATTTTACAAATCTTTTAAATGCATCTTCTAGAAATGTTGAGCTTCCTATATGGATATCTGAAATAAATACAGCTGAAAAATCCATTTTTTTCTCATCTATTCTTGGAACACTAGGATGGATAATATCTGATGCAATTACAAGAGTTCCTTTTTTACTACCAATAACACCAATCACTTCATCTTTTACAACAGTTTCAGCTAATTCAAAAAGAGAATGATTTTCATTATGTATAAGAACAGTGATGGAACCTGTTTCATCTTCAATTTCCATTATTTTATGGTTGTTTTTAGTATTTCTAATATCATTTACCATTCCAATAACACTTACAACATCATCACGAACACCCAAATCTTTCATAGGATAACTATCTTTAAGACCTGGTTTTTTTATTAGCATTGCTTTTATTTTCTGGAATCTGTTATTGAAATATAATGAAAAATCTTTTATTTCTCCATTTGTATATGATTTTTTAGTAGAATCTTGGATTACATGGAAATCAAATGGAATATCTAATAATTTATTTTGTGAACTTATATTATTTTTAATTTCATTATACATCTCATCTATAATATCAGAATCTTTAATAGGATAATTTTGTTTATTATAATTTGATAAATATTTCTGAATATATTGATCTACAATGGGTTCTGTTAAAAATATTAAATTATCATTAGAAGATGATAAATCCTTTATTAATGAATCTACTATTTTATTAGGATGTTTTTGCTCTACTATTTTTTTATATGCTAAATCATCTATTAGAAGATCAGCGTTTGTGAATTTTAAAATTATATCATCAGTCATTAGGATCCCATGGAAATATTTTTCTTACATAATATTCAAATAACAGTATTCAAATTATATTATATTTAATATAATAGTTAATCCAATTACTGATCCAGAAAAATTTGAAGGTGATATTTTTGTCTAGAATCATGAAGTTTATATTAATCATTATATTTTTCACTGTTTTCTTTGAAGCAGGTCTTATAAGTTCTTATACTATTATAACAGCACAACCTCCAGATGTGGGAAAACTTGTTGGAATGCAGGTTGATGAACTTATTTCACTATTAAATTTTGGTTCAAATTCCAATTTTTTAACCCCACCATCAACCATAAAAGTTAATAATCCTGATGATGTGGTAGCTGCCTTGAAATCCCAAGGAGGTTTGGATGGTATAAATCTTAATAGTTTATTAGCTAGTATAATAGGAAATTCTAAAGATAAAGAAGTACCTGTTAATATCACATTAATGGGATATAAAGATGCTATTTCAGGAAACAGTTCTGGAGGACAAATTGTTATCAGTCCCAATGAAAGTTATAGTTTAACAGCATCTGCAAAGGGCACAGTTAAAAATGGAGGTGTAACAATTGATGTTACAACCATCCAAATAACATCAACAAGAAAACTTTATGGTAATGTAAATGGTACTTAAAAATCTTTAACTTTTTTTTAATTTATACTATTGAACATTTAAAATAAAAAATTTATTATTATAAATAGGTGAAGATATGATTAGTGTTATTGGAATAGGACCTTCTAAGGAAGATATAACCATAAAGGCAATTAATACTATTAAAGCTGCAGATTTTATTATTACTTATAAATCTTATATTAAAAATATTGAAGAACTTACAATTGGAAAAGAAGTTATATTAAAAGGAATGGGTGATGAAATAAAACGGGCAGAACTTGCAATTAAATTATCTAAGGAAGGTAAAAAAGTAGCATTAGTAAGTTCAGGAGATCCTGGTGTTTTTGGAATGGGAAATGTTCTATTCCAAATTATAAGTAAATATTCTAATGTTAATGTAGAAGTTATTCCTGGTGTTACAGCTGCTAATTTTTCAGCTGGTAAATTAGGAGCACCATTACATGATTTTGCAGTTATAAGTTTCAGTGACATATTAACACCATTATCTGAAATAAAAAGAAAGATTAAAGCAGCATGTGAAGCAGATTTTGTAATAGCTATTTACAACCCTTTAAGTAAAACACGAATCCAACCCTTTAAAGCAGCAATTAAAATAATGCTTGAAACTAAAAACCCAAAAACACCAGTTGGAATTGTAAAAAGCAAAGACTCAGGTGTGGATGTGATAATCACAACTCTTGATAAACTTTCAGAAATGGATATTAACATGTCTACAACATTAATAATAGGAAATTCAATGACATATATTCAAGATGGATATATGATCACTCCAAGGGGCTATAGAGTTTCTTATCCAACCCATGTATTATCCAAAGAATTTTATGAGAAATATCTTGAAGGAGATATTACTATTGGCCCAAAACAGGAATGTGAATATTATCCATGTCATAACAATCATCAAAGCTGCACATTCTGTTATTGTCCATTTTATCCATGTGGGGAAGGATCCACAGGAGGGAAATGGATTAAAAATAAAGGTTTATGGAGTTGTGAAGACTGTGAATGGATACATAACATGAAAACAGTGCAGTGCATACAGAGCAGACTACCAAATATTCTTAAAGAAGTAAAGGATCTTAAGAATAAAAAGAAAGAGCTACTTAAATTAAGAAGGGAATGTATCTTCAACACAAAATAATTAAGCTATTATGTAGTAAATAGCAGGTATATTTTTTTTCCATTTTTCTTTTTGAATCTAATTTTAAAATAAATAACAAATTTTTATTTCAGTCAATTAAAAAAAGTAATAATTTTATATATAATAGTATGCATAATATAATTGTT
>JAQVTJ010000037.1 GCA_028700095.1 Methanobacterium sp.
GCCACTATATTTACATTAGGATGATTTTTCAAAAATCTTATAAGCTCTCCACCTGTATAACCACTTGCACCTATTATGCCTATGTTGATCATTTTCTCACCATAATCCTCTTGTTCATCATCCTATTAAAAAATTACTTATAAAAATATATATATATTATGATAAAATTATGTTTATAAATATTTTAACCAAACCTAAAGATATAACCTCTAAAAAGATTTATTTTAATATCTAAAAAAAATATATTTATTTCCAGTTTTAAAACAAAATTATACTGATGTTTTATATTATTATTTATAATGTTTAATTTAAAAAAAATTTATAAAAAAAAATAGATTAAAAGATCTCCATTTAATAATGGAGACTAGACAGGTATTATATATATCCTTAAAACTTTTAAATAACTAAATTTTTTTTTATAGTAATTTAAGGCCTTTAGATATTGCAAATTGACCCATTAAACTGTGGGGTATAACAACAATATTTCCTTTAGAATATTGCTCTAATAATGCTTGGAATAATCCTGGTGCTTTCTTTGGATCCTTTGAAGCGTTAATTATAGGTTTCATTAGAAGTTCTACTGCAGTACCACGGCTCATTGTACTATCTTTTCTCTCTGTCATATCTCTTATAAATTGAACCGCAGCATTAGGCCCATTACCAGTGTAACCTGGCACATCTATAGGGGAAATAGAATTTAATAATGCTTGAACAGCATCAGGTGTTACAATTACCACTGCATCGGTTTTTATACCAGTATTATATTCCACAGTTTCCTGTGCTAACTTAGCACCTTTTTGTGTATCTTCATACCATAATGTGTCATGTAAATACATATTAACCTTACCTGCATTTGCTGCTGCAGGTTCTATTTCTGTTGGATGTTTTAAAAATCCAGGATATATTGGGGTTAAATTATCTACATTTCCATCTGTAACATGTATTGCATATGCCATATCCACAGCACCCATACCAGGTCTTTTTTCACTTGGATCTGCGGTTAATAATAGAATATTATGCTCTCCTTTCATTACATTAGCTGTTCCGTTTTGTTCATATGCATATATAGCCAAACCAACCACTGCAACAAGTAATATACATATGATTATCAATAAAATTTTTACTATTTTTTTCATAAAATTCCACCTAAATAAAAACCTAAATATAATAATATAAATTATTTTTTCATGTAAAATCTATTAAAATTGATTTCTTTTCTAATTAATTTGAATTTTTTCTATATAAATTTTCGTATATAATTAATAATAATATAATTAAATCTAAAAACATAATAAATTAATAATAGTCAATAAAAATATACCATGTTTTTCTTTTAAAACACTTATTTTTTTATTTTTTTTTATTTTTTTAGTAACAATTTATCTTGTGATCATTGTTCCTATACCTTTTTTTGTGAATATCTCCAATAATAGAGAGTGTTTGATTCTACCATCTATAATATGGGTTGATTTAACACCATTTTCAATTGCATTTATACATGTTTCAACTTTAGGAATCATTCCATCTGTTACAATTCCTTTATCAATCAACTCTTTTATTTCATCTATTGTTGCTTTTTTAATTAAAGTTTCAGGATCCTTAGGATTTTCTAGTATTCCAGGTACATCTGTAAGTATTATAACCTTTTCAGCATCTATTTCTGCTGCAATATCCCCTGCAACAGTATCAGCATTTAAGTTTAAAGTATTTGAACTGTTATCAACACCTATTGGCGATATTATAGGTATATATTCATTGGAGGTTAGCATTTCAACAATTTCAGGGTTAATTGTTTCAATTTCCCCTACAAGACCTAGGTCAATTATTTTTTCTTCACCTGTATTTTTATCAACTATTAATTGTGGAGATCTTTTATGGGCTTTAATAAGTTGATTGTCTTTTCCTGATATTCCCACACCTTTACCTCCATGTAAACAAATTTGTGAAACAATATCTGTATTTATTTTTCCAACAAGAACCATTTTAACTATATTCATTGTTTCTTGATCAGTTATTCTAAGTCCTCCAATGAACTTAGGTTCTTTACCTAGTTTATTCATTGACCTTGAAATTTCAGGCCCTCCTCCATGAACAACCATGGGTTTAATACCCACATATCTTAATAATACAGTATCACGTGCAGTAGAACTCATTGCTTCAGAATCTATCATGGCATGTCCACCATATTTTATCATGATCTTCTTCTTATGAAATTTCTTAATATAGGGTAAAGCTTCAATTAAAATATTAACAGTTTCCATTTATGCTTCTCCTCAAATTATTTGTGTAACTGATTTATTAGTAAATAATAGTTATATATAATTTTTAGATAATAATAAGTTTATATTTTATCTGATGTTTAAATTAAAAAAAAATTAGTAAATTATCATATAAATATAATCTAAAAAAGATGTTTAGGTTGTGTATTCTGCATTTATTTTTATATAATCATAACTTAGATCACAACCATATGCTGTTGCTTTACAATTACCAAGTCCTATATTAATTATTATTTTTATATCTTTTTCTTTCATAATATTTTCTGCATCTAAAAGTTCTTGTGTTCCTTCAAATGCATTTACAACACCTAATTCAACAATTTTAACAGAATGTTTTTTAGATTTTAATGATATGCTAATAATTTTTTCATCCATTTCAATACCAGAATAACCTACAGCCGCAACAATTCTCCCCCAATTTAGATCCGCTCCAAAAAGAGCTGTTTTTACCAGTGAAGATGATACCACAGCCTTTGCAGCATTTTGCGCATCTTTATTGGTGGATGTTCCTTTAACTTCTACTTCCATATATTTAGTTGCGCCTTCACCATCTTTAGCAAGCATCTTTGCAAGTTTAGAACATACATATTCAAGTGCTTCTTGAAAGTTTTCATCAATAGATGTATTGGATTTTCCATTGGCCATTATCACAACTGTATCATTAGTACTTTCATCACCATCAACTACAACCATGTTAAATGTTGAATTAACAGCCTTTTTTAATGCATTTTCAAGTTCCTGTGATGTTGCATTAATATCTGTTGTTATAAATGCAAGCATTGTTCCCATATTAGGTGCAATCATACCTGATCCTTTACATATGCCGCCAATTCTAATTTTTTTCCCATTTTTAAGTTTAGTTTCTATTGCAAATTCTTTTGAAAATGTATCTGTGGTCATTATAGCTTTAGCTGCATTAGCTGATGCTTGTATTGAATTTTCAAGATTATCTACTGTATTATCAATAAGGTTATTAATTATATTCATTGGAAGTTCTCTTCCTATAACTCCTGTTGATGAAACAGCAACGTCTTTAACATTTAATTTAAGTTTATAAGCAACTTTATATGCCATGGACCTACCATTTTCAAGACCTTTATTTCCTGTAAAACAGTTAGCATTACCACTATTTGCAACAATAGCAGATAATTTACCATCCTTAACTGCTTCTTTTGTTATTATAACAGGAGCAGCAACAACTTTATTTGAAGTAAAAACTGCAGAAGCAGTACTTTTCTCACAGACAATAACTGCAACACCATAATCATTTTCACATGAACCTGCAGCAAGCACACCTTCAACTGCACATATTCCGCCTTTAATAATTTTCATATTAATACTCCATGATCCCCATTTTTTTTATATCTGAATAATAAATATTTACTAAAAAAAAAATATTAAGCTAAAATTTAATATTATTTTTAATTAATATATACAAACTTATCTTTTTTTTAATAATAAAAAAATATATATGTTAATAATATTTATTAGATTCATTAGTTGTATCATTCTCTGAATCGTTTTGTGGTATTATTGATTCTGGTTTGATGGGTTTTACTTTTGTTGTATTTGTTTTGTTTTTATCAACATATGGTGTGGTGTATATATTTGGAAATTCTCCTTGATTTGTTAGGTTTACCACACCTGCACTGTTAAATGGATTTGTACCTATGAAAATTCCAGTTCCAGTTGCAAATCCAAATGCAAGTACTGAAATTATTATTCCAACAAATATTTTTCCTTTGGTTTCCTGTTTCATATAATCCACCATAAAACATTTAAAATTTCTAATAAAAAAAAAGATGTTCTATTATTCCATATTTTCTATGCTGTAAGTGCATAAATAACTGCAATTATCATGGCTACAATACCCAATAATGGTTGTCCAACATTCCATCCAATTAATGTTGCAATAAATACAAAGAGGAATATTGTTATGATTATTGATTTTTTTTCCAATAAAAAGTCAAGTACTGTTCTTGTAAATTCAGAGGGTATATAATATGAATAGATTCCATCAGCAAGATCAAAGACCATTACAGGATTATTATCCCATATTTTAATAGTATCAGCCATTTGAGCTCTTTCACCAGCTTCTCTTCTGCTTTTACCAATTCCCACCCTTAATCTTACTCCGTTATTTAGAGCGTGCCAAGCACTATCAATACCTGCACGAAGCGCAGCATTTTTTGTTGGTAAATTAGCAATTAAATCATCCCCACCTTCTCTGTAACCTTCAATTTTACCTTCACAATCTTTTTCTATATATGCTTTTACTTCATTCATTATTTCAACCAGTTTATCCCGTCCATTTTCATCTATGAATTTGGTTGAATCAATTGCATCAATGAATACATAATTATCATAAATTGCTGGTGAACCTTCAAGATCTCCTATTTTAGATGGGAATACTATTGCAAATTCCCCGCCTAATTTAGTGAATCCAACTCCTGATGTTTCCCCAATACGTTTATTTAAATTTATAGATCTTTCAATTGCTGCAGCACCAGTCATTCCAATAGAAGCCCTTACATCTATTTCTTTGTCCATACCCCGGGATATTAACTCTATACCTACTCTTATTGCATCATTTTTTGATAATAATTTTGATACTATTTCTGTTGAGCTTTTTTCAATAATATAACCTTTTTGTTTCTTAATATGGCTAACAAATTCGTTAATTATTTTTTTATCGCTTTTAAAAACTTCAAAATAGAGATATCTATCACTGCCCATTATTATATTGCTTAAAAGAGCATATTCATTTATTTTATTTTCAGCAGGTTCTATTTCAAGAAATTTTCTGTTTTCAGGAATATTTCCTGCGCCTACTTCATTTAGGACATTGTTAAAAATATTTGATGTGGTTATATGGGCTGTTTCAATTTCAAGAAGCATCGTACGGGTATAATTTATCATTCCCACATATTCCCTTTCCATATCATTGGTAGGATAATATTTGGTTCCAATGCTTAAAACCTTATTTTTAATTAAAAAACCAAGTATGGTTCGTGAAATATAATCCATAACCATTTATTTTTCTCCTCCCTTCTCTAATGTTATGTCAAAGTTTCCTGGTTTTTCCATTAACATACTAGGCTTAACAGATACTATTGGAAATTTCCATGTTCCAAGCCTTGCAGCAACTGTACTGGCAATATTTCTTGAATTTTTCTTTACAAAGGAGTAATCATGGTCATTTATAGTTATATTAACATTATATGGGGATTCTTCAAGTATTTCATCTGAATATATTATGTTAAGTTCAAAGGATCCAGGTTTAGTAAAGAGATCATTTCGAACAGCAACTAAAGGTGCATGGTCAAGTTTTAATCTATCACCTACTGTTACTGCAATATTTCCTGCATTTTTCACAGCATCTTTATAATCTCTAGGACTTACAAGTACGAATATTATAAAGTCGCTTGTTTTTTCAGCATCTTCAATCATTCCCATTACTTTATCAAAAAGGGGAATTTTCATGAAAATACTTTCTATTTTAGAATCAAAACCATCTTCATTGGTTTTTGATATTCTATCTATAGCTTCTTTAGCTATTGCAATTCCACTTAGCTTCTTATTTTTTTTCAATTTATAAGAATCAAGACCCTTTCTTTCAAAGTCATTTAACATTTGGGTACATATTTTTTGTAGTATATTCTTTACCTTTTTAGGTTTTGTTGATGATCCAATAGATATTTTTCCTTCATTGAATTTGAATGGAATTCTTCTATTGTTAATATCATGAAATTCATCATTAAACTCTCGGAAATTGTCATTTGAAAGTATTTTTGTATTTTCTTCATCTGCCATTTTAAGTATGAAATGATCTGCATTTGTTCCTGAGGGAACCTGATATACAATACCTTTTTCCAGGAGATTATTGAATTTATCTTTTTCATCTATCTCATGCCTTAGGGATGCATCTGCTATTAGAAATGGTTCATAACCTAATTTATGGAGGGCTTCCAAAGCTTTTAGAAGGTTTTCTAACTTTGGTTTTCCTCCTTCTTCATCCTTTCTAAAATGTGCTACATTTGATGCATCTATAATAACTTTCAACTAATCACCTAAACAAGTGTTTTCATATTTTGCAAGACATTTTTCTGTTCCATCTGCTAGATTTAAGATTATTTCAATGAATTCATCTTCAATATTAATAGAATTAAAAGATGAAAGTGTTTTTCCTCTTAATCTGAGTGATGACACAGTTCCTGCTGTTATAAATGTTGAATTTTCCATCATCCAAACATGTGGCATATGTTTATGTCCTGAAAGAACTAAATCAGCTCTTCCATTCATAAGCGATAATAGTATATCCCCAGCATCACTTAATACATTTCTTTCTCTACCAGTTTTTGGCACTGGAATTATATGGTGATGGAGTGCTATGATTTTGTAAAGATTTTCTTCATCAGCTTTTATTAATTCCTTTTCCATAAAATTTTGCTGAGTTCTACCTACTCTACCATAATCAAGGTCTGGTTCACTACTATCAAGTCCAATTACTTTTAAACCATGTTTTTTATCTTTTAATGTTCCATATCTATTTTTTATTAGATCTTCAAAACATTCATCCCCTACATGTCTTGCATCATGATTTCCAGGAACAACAATTATGGGAGATTTTATTTGATCTAAATATTTAATTACTTCCTGAAATTCTAGGTAATATCCATTTTCTGTTATGTCTCCGGTAATTATTGTTACATCTGGTTGGATGTCATTGAGCTTGTCAATTGCATTTAATAGAAGCTTTTCTTTGAAGTTGAATGATCCAACATGGAAATCTGATATTTGTGCAATAAATGGCATTTAATTTAACCTCAGTATAGCCTCTGCAAGATCTCCATTTGTTTCTTTTAAAGTTTCAAGAGCTTTTTCCTTTGTTACTCCTGTTTGGGTACTTACCAGGTCAATATCATCATCAGGGATTATTAATTCAGATTCTATCTTTTTTTCTGTTATTTTACCACTTATTTGATATGTTTGTTGTCCCATGAAATTCATTAAATTCACTTTAGGACTGTTTATAATAATTTCCTTATTTTTAAATTTAATAACAACCTCTGTAACACCTTTGATGTCCTTTTGGTCCATTCCCATCTGTTTCATTGCTCTTTGCATCTGTTTTAATTGCTTAGGGTTCATTCCTGCACCAGGTAACATTATATTCCTCCTTTCCTAGTCTTCACAGCTTGTCCTGTGTTAAAATCCATTATTTCATGACTGCATAAAATTGACTTACCAAAGGCAAGTAATTCATCCTTCTCATTAACGATCAAAACTTCATCATTAGATCTTATATTACTATCACATTCTATAACGAATTTAGCAAATATACTTTTTCCTTCTCTTGCAAATGGGTCAGCATCAGAATTTACAACAACCCGTTTTTCAGGATAATCAAAATAGGTGTGAAGCCTTATAGCACCTTCCTTATCCGGTACAAAAACACTATCTGTAGCTCTTAAAGTAGCTATTAACATATTATCTTCATATACATGTCTTATTTTCCCTGTTTTACGACTTTTAACTATTTTAACATTACCTGGGAAAAGAGCTTTTCCAGCACCTGCTCCAAATTGATAATCAGCAATATAATTAATTTTTTCCCTATCATCAATATCTATTCTAAATGGATCAAAAACATATTCATCAAGATTATATGATTTAATAATATTTTCAGATAAATCTTTCACTGTTTCATTAATATACATATCAAATCTATCTAGAATTTTGGAATTAATTATAACATTATCAAAATATGCCATATACTTCTCTAATTCTTCTTTAACAAATTTCTTAGAATCTTCATCAGTTATTATAGGAGCTTCATTTTGTGCTAGAGGATAAACCTCATCTATTTCAAGCGGTATTATAACAAATGGCACATCTACAACTGCAATTTGAAGATCATTGAAAATATTATTAAGATCTATACTATCTCCTTTAATATGTTTATAATAAAATTTATCTAAATCATTTCTAATATGTTTTGAATAAGGTTTTCTGCCTCTTGGAAGCAGAAGAAGATTCTTTTTTTGGGGAAGTCTACTTATTCTAGTTAAATGTCTTTGTATTTCTGCCCTTGCAAGAGATTCTGATCCTGAATAAAAAAATGCAGAATTTTTATTTGATGGATCATATTCATCAATCAATAATGTATATTTTTTAAGATTTCTTAAAGCATCAAGCAGGTAAGGATGGACTCTACATCTTTGTTCAACTAATTCCATTAAATTTCCATCAACTATGGATTGTTTAATTTTACGTATCTCTGCAAAACTTACATGTAAATTATGTTCTGCAATTAATTTCATTCTATCATCCTTATTCATATTTCTCAAATCATCAGGAGTATAATTTATACATACCGGACATGAACATGGCATTTCAACAAGATTTGCCAGTTTAAATGTTCCTGTTGGCATCATTAACCTATCATCCTGTGCATATAATATGTAAGCTGCAGAATCAAATAAATCACATCCCATACTAACAGCAAGTGCAAAGACCATTGGATGACCTGCACCCATTAAATGTCTTGGTTTTGAATCTGGAAGATTTTTAACAGAAGCCATAACAACATCAACAAGTTCTGAATATCTGTAAGATTCCATTAAAGGAACAACAGCACCTATGGGATAAATATCAAATCCCATAGCTCCAATTGTTTCAGCACAATATGATCTAAGATCTGTAAATGTTGAACCCTGAACAACAGAGTTAAGCATTAAATTTCCTCGAACTTTAAATGCTTCAATTGCCCTTTCAATTGTTATTTCAAGTTCTTTTTCAGCTCTTTCCCTTTTAACAAA
This sequence comes from Methanobacterium sp., assembly GCA_028700095.1. Classification (GTDB taxonomy): domain Archaea; phylum Methanobacteriota; class Methanobacteria; order Methanobacteriales; family Methanobacteriaceae; genus Methanobacterium_B. Next base: position 9,101 of record JAQVTJ010000037.1, read on the forward strand.
TGGAGGTGTTGGTATATCAAGAGATGTTCCAATATCTGTTCCAATTAATTTTTGAAATTCTATTATTTCCTGATTATTAACATCAATATCACCATACTCTGAAAGCTGAAATGAACCAGAATCAGTTACAATAGGTCCTGTAAAATTTATAAGTTTATGAACACCTTCTTCAAGCACTTTGCTTCTTAATTCTTTATTTTTATACATTATATAAGCATTGGTAATTACAATCTCTGCACCAAATTTCTTAACATCAATGGTTTGTTTTCCAGGATGTATAACAGGCATAAGTGCTGGTGTTCTAATTTTTCCATGTGGAGTTGTGAGTATTCCAATCCTACCCATAACATCTTTATTTTTTATTTCGAAGTTCAAAATTCTTTCACCTTTTTTTGGAAATTATATAATAAAAATATTTTAATAATTTATAACTATTTATGGAAAATATAATAAATGGAATCTAGGATTTATCCAGAAAATTTTACTCTCCTATTATTTTATTTAATCTTTTTTCCATTTCAATTACACGTTCACTGGAATTTTCTATGGGTATACATTTATTACCACATATACATTCATTGTACTGTGGACATACAATATATTTAGATTTTTCAGATTGCAAATCTTCAATTCCATGTCTTTTTATATCTTTAAGAACACGACGCATTAAACGATCCTCAATAATTATGTTATTACAAAGATAAATAGGACTTTTAACTGTAGATGCAAATTTATACTTTTTTCTAATAATTTTACGTTCATTTTGTCTTCTTTCAATTATTTGAAAACTAGAATCATTTAATGTGAAATCTCTAAACGGAGTACCTGCATCTGATAATGCAGCCATTCTTTCATCTCTAAATGATAATGGTTTTTCAATATTTACAAGTAAAGGTGATGCAATTGTTCCACCACTTCTACCAAATCTTGGACCCTCACCAACATATAAACCTGTTTTAATAATGGCATATCTCACAGCAGATGCAGCTGTATATGTTAAAAACATTCCATCTGTTTTAAGAAGATATGTAAGTCCTTTTAAAAATTCTAAAGAATATAGTTCTGGTGAAACAGCTGGTGAAAATGGGGCTAAAAATATTGCATCATACCTATTTTGTGGTTTAACTACGGTTTCAGTGTCCATATTCACAGTTTCTTTACTAGAATTTTGTGTAACTGTAAAACCTTTATTTTTAGCAATTTCTCTTGCATCCATTATATGTATATTTAATTTAATATTATCTGGAATATTATCTTTAATAGTTCTAAATTTTAAAAATCCTGTAGAAAACAGTTTATCTTCAATAGCTTTTTTCACAAATTCATGTGATTTAACAGGGCTTGGAATAATTAATCCAGTTGCAAGGGTTAATTGTGATATTTCAACCATATCAATACAAATATTAAATCTTTTTACTGTATTTTGATTTTGGTTATTTAAATATTCAAGACAAATAGCAGTTGTATAACCTAAACCACTACAAATATCTAAAATATTAACATTATTCTTTCCTGTTAAATTAGCAGGTTTAACATATTTTTCTAGGGATTCATCAAGCCCACCATGATATGTATGCATTGTTTCGGATGATTCTTCTGAACCTTCAGATTTAATAGTATATGATCCATCTCCTGTTTTAATTAAAAATTCTTTTAGATCATTAAATGCAACACTTCTTGCATGTTTATCTCCATTATTTTCTTTCTTAAAACATTCATCTACTATTTCTAGAACCTTTTTTTGGATCTTAAGAGGTTTGTAAGTATTATTATCTTTCATTTTTATCCTTTAATTATATTATTATTTTCATTACAATTTCTTAAATTAATCAGAGAAAAATAAGAAATATATTTTTCCTATTCAATATTTTATTAATCTTTTATAATTTAAAAAGGTCTTTAATACAATATTTAAATTATTAAAAAAAAGAATATTATATTATGAATTTTAATTAGTTTATGGAGGCAATAAAATATGGTTAAAATTATAGGAATTTCAGGAAGTCCAAGAACTGATGGAAACACATTTTCACTTGTTAAAACCGCATTAAAATCAGCTGAAGAAGCAGGAGCAGAGATTGAACTTATAAATTTAGGATCATTAAATATTGAACCTTGTATTGCATGTGATATATGTAAAGCAACTGGTGAATGTGCAATATATGATGATATGCATGAAATAATAGAAAAGTTAATGGGATGTAATGGAATGATCATTGGCAGTCCAGTTTACTTTGGAAGTGTAACATCACAATTGAAAATGCTAATAGACAGAACAAGACCATTAAGAGGCTCTTTTAAATTAAAAGATAAAATAGGAGGATCCATAGCTGTAGGGGGCTCAAGAAATGGTGGACAGGAAAGTACAATAGCTGCTATTCATGATTTCCTCTTGATCCATGATGCTATTGTTGTTGGAGATGGAGCACCATTGGCACATTACGGAGGAACAGGTGTTGGAAGTGCTGCAGGTGATATTAAAAATGATGAAATAGGAATTGAAACATCAAAAAATCTCGGAAAACGTGTTACTGAAGTTGCAAAACGTTTGAAATAAATATTAAAACAAAATTTTATTTATATATAATCTTCAATATCCTAATTTAACATCTAAAATCCAATTAAATGCTCATAGGATTTAACATATAAAAAAAAAATATATAAAAATAAAAAGCACCCATTAAAAAGAGGTTCCAATGAAAATATCTGTTGTTGTACCAGCCTACAATGAGGAAAAAACCATAGTAAAGGTTCTTAATGATCTTATTAAGAGAGAATTTGAATTTGTAGTGGTAGATGATGGTTCTAAAGATGCTACAAATAAAATAGTTAACAACATCATAAAAAAATATAATAAAGGATATATCTACAAACATCTTCTAAACAGAGGTTTAGGAGCTGCTTTAAAAACAGGAATAGAAGCTTCTTTAATGAAAGATGCAGATATAATAGTAACTTTTGATGCTGACAGACAACATGATCCAAATGATATATTAAAAGTTTCAAAACCAATAATAAATAGAGAAGCAGATGTTACAATAGGTATAAGGGATTTTAATGAAATGCCGTCTTCCAAAAAATTTGGAAATAGAATAATGAATTTAATAACCCTAATATTTTATGGTATAAATGTAAATGATTCACAATCAGGTCTTAGAGCATTTAACAGGAAAGCAGCAGAAACAATAATAATAAATGCAAGAGATTATGGTGTTTCATCAGAAATAATTGGTGAAATAAAAAGACATCATCTTAAACTAACAGAAATACCAATAAAAACCATATATACAGATTATTCAATGACCAAAGGCACCAACACAGGTGAAGGATTAAAAATACTGGTAAAACTTATAATTAATATCTTAAAATAATATAAATTAATAACACCTAATAAAAACATTATAATATAATTGGATTAAAGGATTAACCAGAGAAAAAAATTCATAATAAAACAATTAATATCCTATAAGAGATTAAAAAAATGATGGAATTATATCAGATAATATCAATTTTCATTGGAACAATAACCATAATAATGTGTATTTTAAGATTTAGAGACGGACAAATGTCTTTAGGAATGCTTTTATTATGGATATTAATATGGTTTGTTATTATTTTCATCTCAATATTTCCTAATACAACAAATTATTTTGCATTATATACAGGTATAGGTAGAGGACTGGATTTTGCATTAATACTAGGTATACTTTTAAGTTTCTACCTAATATTTAAAATGTATACAAAGATTGAAATAATTGAAGAAGAATTAACAGAACTAGTCAGGGAATTAGCTATTCAACAAAATAATATTAAAAAAGATAATAAGAAAGATAAAGATATTTCTAAAAAAAATATAAAATAACATCCAACAGATCTTAAAAAAAAAATTGGATATAATAATTATATAATAAAGAATAGAAAACATATATATTCTGATATTAAACAAAAATATGGTTTAAACATGAAAATAGGATATTTCATTGGTCATTTTCCATATATTAACCTAATTAATACACCGGAATATATTAAAAAATATGCTCATGGTGGTACTGAAATAGCAGCATATAATTTAGCTATTAATATGGCAAATAGAGGTAATAAGATCGATATTTTCACAACCTCCATAGATTCTCATGATTCAATAGAAAATTATCCTAATATTAGAATACATCGAAATGCAACTAGTTTTAAAATTGCAAGTGCCAATGCTTCATTTAAATTAATTTATAAACCATTAAATTATAAAACAGATATTGTACATGCACATTCACCAATTCCCTATTCTGATCTTCCAGCATTACTCTATGCTAAACAAAAAAAGGTACCTTTCTTATTAACTTATCAATTTGATGGACAAGAAACAGGGGGCAGTTTCATACGCAATACAGGAGTATCTGTTTATAATAAACTATTTATTAACAAAGTACTTAGCTCTGCAGAAGTTATAATTGCCACCACTAAAGCTTATGCCAATGAATCACCATTTTTAAGGAAATATAAAGATAAAATAGTTGTAATACCCAATGGAATTACCATATCTGAAATAACAACCCAATATACCAGGGAAGAATCAAGGACTAATTTAGGATTACCATTGGAAGACAAAACAATTCTCTTTTTCGGAAGTTTAGTACAATATAAAGGTCCTGATATATTATTAAAAGCTTTTAACAGCCTTAAAAATGATTTTCCCAATACTAAACTAATTTTTGCAGGTAGAGGTCCAATGTTAGATTATCTAAAGAGCATGGCTAAAAAATATGGTATAGAAAACAAGGTATTTTTCCCAGGATTTATTGATCAGGATAAAAAGCCATTATATTATAAAGCAGCAGATATATTCTGTTTACCCTCAACAACAATGGCAGAATCTTTTGGTATTGTAAATTTAGAGGCTATGGCTGCAGGTATTCCAATTATTGCATCTGATCTTGGAGGTATACCTGACATTGTAAAACATGAGATAAATGGTTTACTTGCAAAACCAGGAGATCATCAAAGTCTTGCAAATACTTTGACTTATCTGCTAGAAAATGAAGATATAAGGGGAAAATTTGGAAATAAAGGAAGACAATTAGCAAATAATTATAGTTGGGATAAAATAGCAAAGGAAACTGAAGAATTGTATAGAAAAATCCTTGAAAATTGGTAATAACAACTATTTAATGAAATTAAAGTTGGCAATTATAAAGAATAACCATATCAGATATCTATAATTTCATGGTGAAATTAATGAAAATTGACTATATAAATGGGCCTAAGACAGAAAAAATATTTGGAATGTCTAAATATCAAATGGAGATACATAAAAGGCTTGATATTAAATTAAATATTATAGAATATGAATCTATTATGCATAACATTGAA
>JAQVTJ010000145.1 GCA_028700095.1 Methanobacterium sp.
ATAATTTAATGCATTATTTGGTTCATCAAGGAAACCTAAAGTTTGCCCTTTCCTTATAATGGCCTCTTCATTGTTTGGTTGTAAATTTAAGATCTTATCAAAATTTTCAAGAGCTTCTTTGTATCTTCCAAGATCTAATAACAGGTTACCAATTAAATTGTATGCCTCATAATTATTTGGATCCATAATTGTAACCATTTCAAAACTTTTTATTGCTTCTTCAGTTTTACCTAATAACATCAAGGATCTACCTTTAAAATACCATGCACCAATATTTTTAGGATCAATTTGTATTGCATTATTAAAAGATTCAAGTGCTTCTTCTTGTTTGTTTTGATATTCTTTTGATATTCCTCTTAAAAACCATGCTTCATCATTTTCATCATCAATTTCAAGGATATAATCCAAGGTTTTAACAGATTCCTGGAATTTTTCAATTGTTTGAAGCGTTCTTACCTTCAAAAAAAGGGCAGGTATAAGTAGGGGATCTATTTTTAAGGCTTTATCACAATAATCTATTGCAATTTCATATTTTTCAAGGCTTATAAGTAGGGTTGTTTTGTTCATTAATGCATTAATATCTTTAGAATTTAAAGCTAAGGCTTTATCAAGACATTTCATTGCATTGTCATATATACCTAGGGATAAAAATGTTGCACCTTTATTAGTCCACGCCTCAGAATAATCTGGTCTAATATTAAGAGCTTTATCATAACATTCTATTTCTTCGTCATGTTTTCCTATTTCATATAAAGAAAGTGCTTTACCATTCCATGCTTCAGCATAATTTTCATTGATTTCAATAGCTTTATTATATGATTCAATTGATTTAGGAAAAATTTTCAGATTATAAAGTACAACACCTTTTCTGTACCCTGCTTCGGATATTAGGGGATTGATTTTCAGTGATTTGTTGTAACATTCAAGAGCATCATTAAATTCACCCATTGAAGAAAGTGTTTTTGCCTTTAAAAACCATGCTCTCTCATCATTAGGATCTAGATCAATTGCATGGTCAAAACATATTAATGCATCATCATAACATTTCATTATTCCATATGTAACTCCTTTGGAATTCCAGGCCTCAATAAACATTGGATCTATTTTAAGTGCCTGTTCAAAAGATTTTAATGCTTCATCTGTTTGTCCTAAACCTGCAAATGCATTACCTCTTTTAAAATATACATATGGATCTTCTTTTTCAAATTCAAGAATTTTATCAAGACAAATTAGAGCATCATCATATTTATCAAGGTTTAAAAGACAGTTAGATTTTTCTTTAAGTACAGAGACAATATTTTCAGTTTTATCAATTATACTATCAAATATGGAAATTGCTTCTTCAAACTTTCCAATGGATGATAATAAAAATGCTTTGTTATTAAGTAATATTTCATCTTCAGGTTTGATTTCCAGTGCTTTGTTAAAACAGTCTAATGATTCTTCGTGCCTTTCCCCTAATAACAATGCAATACACATATTATCAAGAGCCCAGGCATAATCTGATTTTATTTTTAAAGCCTTATCAAAACTTTTAATAGCATCTTCAGCATTTCCAAGTCCCATTAAAGCCATTCCTTTACGTGTCAATAATTCAGGATTTTGGGGATCTTGTTTCAAAAGCTTTTTACATGATTCTAAAATATTAATAAATTCCTCTTTATTAACTTCATCATATTCTTCCACAAAACATCCCTCCTGTATAATTATATATATATGCAGGATAGTTCATTTAATTATCCATTTTAAAATAAATTAAATTTAAACTAGGTTTTAATATATATTCTCAAATTATTGTTTGATAAATGGATAAATTTTTTTATAATTGGATTTTTTAGAAATCTATAATGTATAGAAATAACAAATAAAAATTTAAAAATCCATAAATAAATTTTAAACAAATTAATAAGAAATATTTGGGGAGAAGATTTTTATGACTAATAATAATGAATTATCAAAAATAGAAATAAAGGCAGGTGAAATATTAAAGGGACATAATGGTGTTTATCTTGATAAAAGGTTATACACCGTCTTGAAAAAAGATTTTCCTACCTTATCACGTAAAGATTTTAATAAAGTATTGAATACAATATTAACCCAAGGATATTCACTGGAAAGAGGACTTATAAGGCCTTTAACTGCAAATGAAATTGAAAAACAGCAAAAAGAAGAACATGAAATTGGTAAAAAATCAGGTAAAGGTGCTTCTGGACGTCCTAGACTCCCTGACAAAAGGGGAATTTAATGAAGGATTAGAAAATATTTAGGGTTTAATTATCCCCATATTTTATCTTTTAATCCCATAAATATCTTCAAAACATTTTTCATATAAATCTAAAAATCCTGTTAATTTATTAGACACATGTTTAACTGTATGAATAGGATTTTCAGACGATTTTGGAAAAGGTACTGATACATAAACATCAAGTTCAGCTTCCTTTTTTTCAGTATTATAAACCATTTCAAAATGTCTGGTTGGTGTTAAAGGTCCTAATTTCCAACTAACCAAACGATTTATCATTTTTTCACAATCCTCTTGGGATATTTCAGCATCCATAAATTTTAGTTCTCCATTTAAAGAAGATTGATACTTTTTTATTTCTAATTTTTCAATTATCATACAATCATTTCTCCATGAAACTATATTTTATTTACATTTAAATTTGTATAATCCCCCTTTTATTTTTTTAGATATTTTTATATAAATAAATAGGAAAGATCTATAAGATATGCAGGATGAAAATATTACAGAAGAAGATGTAATTGAGATTATGGATCAAGTTATCAAAGTTCCGAATATTATACTAAAGGGAATGGTATCCCGCAATATAAACATTGTTAAAAAATTTGAAAACCAAATACTTGACTATAAAAGCACATTACAAAATGATGAATTACTAAAAATTAGAAAAGTAATAGAAACACCAGTATCTGAACTTCAGAAAATATTATTAAATGTATATAAAACCACCAATAAAAAACAGCTGAAAACATTGGCAGATCCCCAATCAAAACACTTCATTGAAACAAATTTAAACTATTTAGATATGATATATTTCAATAAGAAATAATAAAACATCTTTTTTTCTATTAAGCTATTATCTGGTGAGAATTATACAATTAAACAAATATTAAAATATTCTCAATTTTTAAAGAATTTTTATATTTTTATATTTTGTGGTAAACATATAATATTGTGTCTAACATAATATAATTATTAGAAGGAGAAGGATATCTATGAAAGTTAAATACGCTACAATTGCAGTTGATAATATGGAAGATTCCATTAAATTTTACACTGAAGTTATTGGTTTTAAAATAGATAATCAAATAACTCCATATCCTGGTATGAAAATTGTTTTTTTAAAGGATGAAGGAGATGCAATGATAGAACTCATAGAAAATCAAGATGAACCTGGAAAAAAAGGAATATTCTTAGTTGGAATGGAAGTTGAAAATATGGATATAACAGTAAAACAACTCATATCTAAAGGTGTAAAATTCACAAGAGGACCAATGGAAGTGGGTGATGGCACTAAAATAACTTTTTTAATGGATCCCAATGGTGTTGAAATAGAACTTATCCAACA
>JAQVTJ010000038.1 GCA_028700095.1 Methanobacterium sp.
TTGCTGTTTGTTTCAATGCAAATACTGGCACGATACTGATTATAAGTATCATTGAACAAATTAAAGCTGCTTTTTTCACAATTTTCATCTCCATCTCTTGGGTGACTAGAGATTGTCAGCGAGTATATAAATGAATATTCCGAGTTTTCACCCAGATTAATACCAGATTACTCCCAAGTTACCCAAATTAAGATAAAAAGTGCGAAAAATTCTATTATGTTTAAAAAGAAAATTGGAATACCCATGCCCGGGCCTCTAAAGCCTTGATATATTAATAAAAATCCAGTAAAGAGTATGTTCTGTAACAAGAGTAAGAGAGCAAATGCCACCAAACCAAATGTAAACTTAGATTTAAAATCTCTATAACTTCTTAAGTACATAAATAATACAATTAACAGAAGACACATATTCCCAATTCCTATAATAACATCAACTGTTATAATCTGAGAATTTGCAAGGTGCATTCCTAATCCTTTTCCTAAACCCTCTCCTGTTCCATTCCATCCATGATATCCTGGTCCTCCTAATTGCATTTCAAATCACCTCTACCAAATTATATAATTATTATTTTTTCATTTTACTCAGAATTTCAAGGAATATAGGATAATTTTCTTCCATACGATTTGATAAAAATATCATTGCCCCATATCTCTTCTGTTCATTAGAATTAACAAGAATACTGTGGTCTTCCAAGATTTTAATATGATGTTGAACAGTTTTATAATCTAAATCAAGTTCTAAAGAAAGCTGATTTACATTGTAAGGTCTATCATGAAGAGCTTGGATTATCCTAGCCCTATTAATTCCACCTCTACTTCCAGCTATCAAATACCACAAAACCCTCTTCATGAAAATCACAATTAATTATGTTATGATTAAATATGAACTTTTGTCCAATATTAACCATTTGAAATCTATAAAATGGTTATTTTATTAGATTTGAAATTAATTTCACATAACTATACTTTTCGTTTCATTAAACTATTATCCAAATTATCTTTTATCAGAAATTAATATTATAATATTTTACAAAAAAATTTCCTAATCCTCCATTACTAACACCATACTATATACAAAAGAAGGAACTCAATTTTTAAAAGATAAATTCAAAAATGAACTTTTCATGATATGGAAAATAATAATAAAGTAATGATATAATTTTTATTATATGTACCCCTAGCGGCAGATTATACTTATAATATCTCCATTTACAAGTTCATAGTCGCTTGAAATTCTTCTGCAACTTCTAGCATCAAGTGCATGCATAAAACTTTCACCTATATCTATATGTATAATATATGCCATATCTTTAGGTTTAGAACCTTTCTTAATAAGCAGAGCATCTGGTAATATATTTCCTTTTTGATCTGATAATTTATGTTCATCTTCAACAGGAAAAACAACTATCATATCCAAAATCTGAAAAACAGCAGTGTTCAATGCTTTTTGTACGCCTGTACTACCATATTTCTGGAGAACATGTTCTTTTATATAATTCAAAGCCTTCATCTGATTATCATTAAGTTTTTCAGGTTCAAGAATCTTAAAATCAGAATCTCCCGGAAAATAACTTATTAAACCTGCTTGTGAGGCACGTATAAGTGCAAGTTCTGATTCTGCTGAAACAGCAATAACATTCCCATATCTTTCCTCTAATCTTCTAATATTTTCATCTGAATTAGGCATATCTGCCTTATTTGCAACTATTAACATGGGCTTTGCTCTTTTAAGAAGATTATCAAGAACAGCAATAATATCTGAATCATCCCATTTATCATAATCCTTATTAACAACCTTTTTTGCTTCAATAATATCTTCAAGCCGTATACCAGTTCCACTTAACTGTTCAGAAATTACCTTAGCAAGATCCAATCTTTCTGACATTACCTTTCTTATCATTTTATTCCAATTTTTCTTTAAAATCCCAAAAAGCCACATTGTACTTTCATATTCTAAAAATTCAACATCCTCAAGAGGATCATGACTACCTGGTTCACAAGGTCTTCCTTCTTCATCAGTGGATCCTGAAGCATCAATAATATGAATAAAAGCCCTGGCCTGTCTAAGATCATCTAAAAACTTATTTCCAAGTCCACGACCTTCATGTGCACCTGGAACTAAACCTGCAACATCTATAAGTTCAACAGGTATTAATCTTTTCCCAGATACACATTTTGAATTATTAGGATTACATGTAACTTCCAATTCTTCGCATGGACATTCTGTTACAACATGTGCAACTGCTTTATTAGCATTTATAGTTGTGAATGGATAACTAGCAACTTCTACTTCTGATAATGTTGCAGAATTAAAAAAAGATGATTTTCCCACATTTGGTTTTCCTGTTACAGCGATTTGAAGCATTTTTTATCATTCCTGTTATTATTATAACAATCTCTAAATTAATTTAAACAAACATGTTAAATAACAATTTCTATAAAAACAAGAAAAAAATTTAATACCTCTTAATTGAATTTATAAAAAAAAAGATGTTAGGGAGTATAATAAATTTATTTATTATAAACTACTTTATAAATATATAAAAAAAAATCTATAAATATTTAGGAATAAATCAGATAAAAAAAAAATTTTTTATTCCTATATTTTTATAATTTAAGGAGATAATATATATAAAAATGTCAAATTTATATCTTGTAGGTATTGGACCAGGATCTGGGAAATATTTAACATTTGAAGCTATAAATATAGCTGGATCTGCAGATATTTTAATAGGAAGTAAAAGAGCTTTAAAACTTTTTCCAGAGGTAACAGCCAAAAAATTGGAGCTTAATGCTCAAAATATGCATGAAACATTTAAATTAGCGGTTTATAAGGCATTTAGGGGACATACTGTTGTGCTTTTATCTACAGGAGATCCTGGATTTTCAGGTATATTAAAACCCATCCAGAAATTAGCTGGAAAATTAGAATTTAAAGTTATTCCAGGTATAAGTTCAATCCAAATATGTGCAGCAAAACTTCAAATATCATGGGATGACATCAATATCATCACAATGCATGGGAAAGGTATTCCAGATGAATTAATTCCTCTAATATTAAATGGAAAAACCACCATTATCCTGCCAAACACCACAATTGAAGAAACTGTGAAATATCTTTTAGAACATGGAATAGATCCAAAAAGAAGAGCAGTAGTATGTGAAAATTTAAGCTATAAAAATGAAAAAATAGTAAAAGCATCACTTAAGGAAATTTTAAATGAAAAATTTGGTTATATGTGTGTATTAGTTATTTATTAAACACCCAAAAAAATAAAACTTAAACAGTTACAAAATCTTTCATTTAAACTTAAAAAAATATATATTTTAACTTAAATAATAAAAAATAAATATAAGGGATCTTAATCCCATTTTATCTTGGATTATTGCATTGGAATTGCTTTAATCTCTTCTGTATGATCTCCATACAAAATATCTCCAATTTCTGTTAATCTTTCCATTCCTTTAACTTCATGTTTTTGTAATGGTATTTCAGCAATAACCTGTCCACCAAATTTTTGTTTAATAGTAATAAGTCTTTGTTCTTGTATTTTACGTCTGGCTGCACAGAATTCACAATCAGCTTCTTCAGGTTGGATCTGGTTGACAATAACACCATCAGTTGTCATGTTAAATTTATGAAGTGCTTCCATGGCACGTTCTGATTCATAGATAGACATTTCTTCTGGTATAACAACTGTTTTAAATGATGTTCTGGTTGGATCTGCCATAATACCCCGGGCTTGTTTTATTCTTTTTTTAGTTTCTTCCATATCTTCTAAAGCTTTATCCTCTTCTTCTTCATCACCCATAAAAGGCATGATATTTTTAAATGCTTTGGCCATACCACCAATTTGACGTCTGACAGTTATCATCTTTCCAACCCATGAATCCATCATTTCAGGGAATGAAAGTAATCTAAGTGTATGACCTGTAGGTGCAGTATCAAAAATTACAATATCATATTCATCTGTAATCATATATTGTAAAAATTTATCAAATGCAGCTGCTTCATCAATACCAGGAGACATTGAAGCCATATCCATCTGATCTTGCATTATACCCATATCCATACCAGGATTTAAAGATTGTTGTTCCTTCATTTTGGACTGATAATCTTGCATTGCAATTTCAGGATCTATTTCCAATGCTTCAAGATTTTCTGAAATTGGTGTTGGATTATGGCCAATATTTCTCTCATACGAATCTGATAAAGAATGTGCAGGATCAGTTGATATAATCAAGGTTTTTTTACCTTGTTTTGAAAACCATAATGCAGTAGCAGCAGAAATTGTTGTTTTCCCAACTCCTCCCTTACCTCCAATAAACACAAATGTTGTTTTTCCTTTTTTAAACCTAAAAAGATCTTTAAATGCCATTACTATTCCTCCATTTTTTTCATATTAATAAATATAATCTAAAAAATTTAGTTTAAAGTTTTATAATATAATAATATTATTATAAACTATTTTTAAAGTTATTCCATTTTATATATAAAATAAAAATAATATACTATTAGATAAATTTTAAAAAATAATCAATAAAACCCTATTTAATGAAAAAGCAAGTTAAATTTAACACTATTCATTATAAAATGGGAAAAACCCTGAAACTGAAATATAGTCTAAAAGTTGGATGGTGGGGTTGTTAAATACTAAAATTTTAATTAACATATCTCTATTATTATTTTTACAGGTGATTTTTAGCTAGTTATGGGCATTTTAAGTTTTATTATTGGCAAAGTTATAGAAATAAGTGTTAATATGTGTTGTTCAATAAAATATAGATTTTCATATAAATTTTAAGGTTATAATCCCATCTAAAAAAAATATATTAGGATAATCACTAAATAATAGATGATAAATTTATAATAATCCTTAAATATCCTTTAATATTCATGATATTTAGCTTTATTAAATTATAATTTTTTTATATTATTTTTTTATATTTTAATAGAGTGATCATTTGTGTGAATGATTTTTCTATTGTTTCTTTTTGTGCCATGCCATGGGGAGATAATACTTCACATGTTACTGCAGTTATTTTTGCTAAATTGGCAGTGTCTTCTACAGCACCTTTATATTCTATTCCACTATTTTCAAAGACTATTAAATCTGAGAGTGTTTGTTGGGATATATAGACTGCTAGATCATAGCTTTCAGGTGTTGGACTTTTGGAACAGAAAACACTATCTCTGCCTGGATCAGCATTAGGTTGTGTGGAATGGAAATCACCTAATATATCTATTTTTAAAATTTTAGCTAATTTTAATATTTGAAATGTGGGTGTGCCTGGTTTATCTGCTAATGTATTTAAGTTTTGATCATTCCAAAAACGTTGATTTTTCGCAGTACTAGTTGGAGATACAAAGGGTACTATAATAACGGTTCCATTAATTTTTTTATCTTTTAGATAATTTATTAATTTCACACTTGCTATTTGTGCAGGAAGTTCATTTCCATGCACACCTGCAACAACCATAACTCTAGGTTCACTGCCATTTCCAAACACTATCATAGGAGTACCTAACCTAGATAAATATAAAATATTTCTAGTTAACTGGGTATCAGATAAATATTCTTGCATTACCAAATTTTCTAATATATTCCCTCTAGTTTGAGTTCCAGAATCTAAAAAAGATCCCATAAAAATTATATTAGTACTCCATACTAACCCATCTGTATCAGGTGAGATTAATCCTAATCCATTTACAGCATTAACTGGCATACATAAAACTAATACAAAAATGGATATAAAAACAATCTTTTTTAACATAAAACCTCTCCATTATTTATAATATTAATATTGATTTAAACATCTTACCATCATATACCTAATACCATTTTAATTAAAAAAAATATTATTTAGAGCCTTATATTTAGTATGTTTTTTGGGATGTTGTGGCCTTTTGTTGTGTATGAGTACTTGTTAATAATTATATTTAGTAATTGTGGTTTTTCGCTGTTTGTGGTGTATAGTTTATGGAAATTCTCTAAAAATTAAATTATAAAAGAAATATTTTTCTTTTTGATTATTTAATTATTTTATTGGTGATTTCTAAGTTGTAGCTTATCAAAATAAAAAAAAGGTGTATGGACTAGAAAGTTATAAGGAAATTGATATTAGTTATTATATATTTATAATCATATAGTGGGTGTGTTGGATATTCTCATATGGAGGTATTATATATGCAAAAATTGGGCAGTGCAATAATCTTAATGATTTTAGGTTTAATAGTATTGGCCTTTCCTTTATTAGGACTCATTCCATTTAGTCTAATTAGTGGATTTATAGTTCTAATTCTAGGTATAGGGCTTTTATTAGGTGGAATAACAGAGATGGATGAAAGTGTTGGAACAGGAATCGTGGGAATTATATTAGGACTACTTGCCCTAATATTAGGTATTGGATTTATATATAACCTTGCATTATTCAGCTTTGTAACTGGATTAATAGTTTATATAGTTGGTATATTCCTGATAATCACAGGTATAATAGGTATTATATCAGATTGCTGTGGAAATAGATTGAATGGTGTTTTAGCACTAGTTATTGGTATATCATACTTAATTGTAGGAGTTTTCATAGCTGAACCACGATACCTTGGAATATTAATAGGTTTCTGGCTTTTATTTACTGGTATATTAATGATTGTTAAAAAATGATTAAATAAAAAAAATATCCAACAAACCCTAATTTTTTTTATAAAAAAAATATTGTGGATCATAAAAATATTTTCTCCTATTTAATGAAAATATCTAAACCTTTTTTATTTTTTAAGTGTATCCAAACTAATAAATTTTTTTTACTAAAATACTCATATTATTCCACCATAATATTATAGCTAATTTTATATAATAATAGAAAAGTTTATTTTGAAAGCACCTCATAAAAAACAATTAAAGCAGTTTATTTATTAGTTAATGATAATTTATATTACTTTTATTATTTTATATTGATATTCAACAAATTTTAGAGATAATTGTAATAAAATAGGAAAGTTTTTATATAAAAATAAATATCGTGCTTTAATATAAAACATTCCCCATTAAATAGAGTATAAAACATAAAAAAAAATGGTAAAATAGATAATATCTGGCAAGTGGTTTAGAATGCAAGAAGAAACAAATAATATCCTTGGAAGGGATCAAGAAAAAATTGCCAATAAAATTACTAAATTTATAACAGATAAAAAAGATGAAACCCAAAGTTCCGGTATAGTTATAGGACTTAGTGGAGGTTTAGATTCCTCAACAACAGCTTATTTATGTGCAAAGGCAGTTAAATCTAATCAAATATTGGGAATTATCATGCCAACAACCACAACATCTAATGAAGATATTGAAGATGCAATAACAGTTGCAAAAACCCTTAAAATTGAATATGAAATTATAGATGTAGATAATCTAATAGAACCATTCAATGATCTATGTACCCATTCAAAAAGAACAGAAGAAACACTACATAAATTAGCTAATGCAAATCTTAAAGCAAGAATTAGAATGATGATCCTCTATTATCATGCAAATAAACTTAATAGATTAGTAGTAGGCACTGGAAACAGAACTGAACTTCTAATTGGATACTTCACCAAATATGGGGATGGTGGTGTGGATATATTACCAATAGGAGATCTTTATAAGACAGAAGTAAAATTACTTGCAACACATATAGAAGTACCAACCAAAATAATTGAAAAACCGCCAACAGCAGGTTTATGGCCAGGTCAGACAGATGAAAAAGAATTAGGCATCAAATACGAACTTCTAGATAAAATATTATATTTAATGGTTGATAAAAATATGGAAGATACTAATATTGCACAAAAGCTCAATATAACCATTGAAGAAGTTTTAAGAATAAAAGATAAGGTTAATAATGCAGTACATAAATTAAAAACAGCACCCTCACCAGATATATTTAACCAACCTAAACTATAAAAAAAAGGTGTGGATAAAATGTATTCAATAATATATATAACAACTTCAGGGATTTTAGAATCCAAAGAAATTGCAAAAAAACTTTTAGAAGAAAAACTAGCTGTTTGTATTAATATAATTCCAACAATAGAATCCATCTACCTATGGAAAGATACTATTGAAGAAGATTCAGAGTCAATTATATTTGTTAAAACAAAAACAGAATTAGTTGAAAAACTAATAAAAAGAGTAGAAAGTCTTCACAGCTATGAAATTCCATGTATACTAGAAATAAATATAAATAAAGGATCTAAAAATTATCTAAAATGGATGGAAAATGTATTAGAAGAGAAATAGAATATCTATTTAATTATAATTTTCATAAAAAATATAATTATAATAAAAAAATAATATTAAATATTAAAAAGAGCTTAATCTTTTATAAAAAAAAAGATTTAATAAAAATCATATTCTAGATTTAATTATTATAAATTAAACAATAAAATTTTTAATTCTAATATGATATAAAATATAATTTTTTTCGGGTCTTTAAGTTATTTTTTTGGGGTGATAATTTGACAGATATTAAAATTGAAGAGAAATGGCAGAGAAAATGGCAAGAAACAGGTATATTCCACTCTGATCCTAATAATAAAAAGAAAATATATGTAACAGTAGCATACCCCTATCCTAGTGGAGCAATGCATATTGGACATGGAAGAACATATACAGTTCCAGATGTTTACGCACGTTTTAAAAGGATGCAAGGATATAATGTATTATTTCCAATGGGATGGCATGTAACAGGAGCCCCAGTTGTAGGAATAGCTAAACGTATCAAAAGAAGAGATCAATGGACCATGGATATTTATAAAAATATTCATAAAGTACCAGAAAAAGAACTTGAAAAATTTATTAACCCCGAATATATTGTAGAATATTTCAGTAAAGAATATCATAATGTAATGACAGGTATGGGTTATACAATAGATTGGAGAAGAGAATTTAAAACTCTAGATCCACATTATCAAAAATTTATAGAATGGCAATTTAGAAAATTAAAAGAAAAAGACTTTGTACGTATAGGTGAACATCCTGTAAAATATTGTCCAGAATGTGAAAATCCAGTGGGAGACCATGATCTACTTGAAGGCGAAGGTATTGGAATAAATGAATTAACACTTGTTAAATTTGAATTAAATGGAACCTATTTAGTTGCAGCAACATACAGACCAGAAACCCTATTTGGAGCCACAAATTTATGGTTAAATCCTGATACAGAATATATTAAAATAAGTATAAACAATGAAAAATGGATAATAGCCAAAGAAGCCTATATCAATATATTAAACCAAAAAAAAGATATTAAAAAATTATCATCCATCAATATCAATGAATTAATTGGTAAATATGTAAAAAATCCATTAACAGGCAACAAACATATTATACTTCCTGCATCATTTGTTAATCCAGAATATGCTACAGGAATTGTTTATTCTGTACCAGGACATGCACCTGCAGATTTAACAGCATTAATAGATCTTAAAAATAATGAAAAATTACTTGAAAAATATAATATAAAAGAACCAGTTCTAACATTACAATCCATTGGAATAATAAAACTTGAAGGATACAGTAATATCCCGGCACAGGATATGATTGAGAAATATAATATTAAAAATCAAAATGATACCCACCTAAAAGAAGCCACAAATGAACTTTACAAACTGGAACATACAAAAGGAGTTATGGATAAAGATACTGATATCTATCAAGGCCTTGGTGTTTCACAAGCAAGGGATGAAATTATTAAACACCTAACAAATCAAAAAAAAGCAGATATACTCTTTGAATTTGCAGAAAGACCTGTTATATGTAGATGTGGAACTAAATGTGTTGTTAAAATACTTGATGACCAATGGTTTTTAAAGTATTCAGAAGAAAACTGGAAAAACATAACATATCAATGTTTAGATGATATGAATATTATACCAGAAGAAGTAAGTTCTAATTTTAACTATTATATTGGATGGTTACAGGATTGGGCATGTTCAAGAAGAATTGGACTTGGAACCAAACTACCATGGAATAAAGACTGGTTAATAGAACCATTAAGCGATTCAACCATTTACATGGCCTATTATACTATATCAAAATATATGAAAGATATTGATCCCAACGATTTAAATGATCAATTCTTTGATGAAATATTTTTAGGACTCAAACCTTCTACAATCACACATGGAATAAACCCAGAACTTACAAATAAGATGAAAGATGAATTTAACTATTGGTATCCTTTAAATTGGAGATTATCAGCTAAGGATTTAGTTGGAAACCATCTTTCATTCCATATATTCCATCATTCCGCTATATTTCCCAAGAAAAATTGGCCAAAAGGTATAGTTGTTTTTGGAATGGGTTTACTAGAAGGTCATAAAATGTCTTCTTCTAAAGGAAATATTGTAATGTTGGAAGATGCAATAAAAACCTATGGAGCAGATGTTATTAGACTGTTTTTAATGTCCTCAGCTGAACCTTGGCAAGATTTTGATTGGAGAGAAAATGAAGTAAAGGGAATTATTAAACGTTTAGAATGGTTCATGGAATTTTCACAAAGAGTAGAAAAAATTTATACTTCAAAAATAATATTAGAAGACCATGAAACCATAACAAAAGTTAAAAAACCTATAAATAAATGGATGTTAGCACAAGTTAATATGCGTATAAGGGAAACAACCAAAGCGTTAGAAGGATTCCAAACAAGAAAAGCATTACAAGAAGCATTTTTCCTGTTTAAAAAGGATTTAGATCATTTCTTTTACAGAATTGAACATGAAACAGAAGATGAATCTGCAATGAAAGAAATTGCCGAACTTTTAGTTTATATTATGGGGGTGTGGATTCGTTTAATGGTTCCATTTGTTCCACATGGATGTGAAGAGCTTTGGGAGAAATATGAAGGTCATGGTTTGGTTTCAACAAAAATATGGCCTGTATACCATGATGATCCAACAGATGAAATAATACAAAAAGGTGAAGAAATAGTTCATGGCTTATCCCAAGACATAAATGAAATTAAAAAGGTTATAAATATTAAACCAACTAAAATCCATGTTTATGTTGCACCTGAATGGAAATGGAAACTATTTGAGATAGCAAATACCATTGGCAAACCTGATATAGGTAAAATTATGCAAGAAGCTATAAAACAAAATATTCATGATAACAAAAAGGATATAGCAGAATTTGCTAAGAAAATTGGAAAAGAAATGACTAAGATCAAATATTCAGGAATGATAGATGAATATTCAATACTTAATGGTTCACTTGAATTTCTATCAGGAGAGGCTGATGCTGAAATAATTATCTATAATAAACCCAGCTATGATCCACAAAACAAAGCACGTAATGCAATGCCCTACAAACCAGCTATTTATATAGAATGAATTTATCCTATTTTTTTTTTTAATTCATTTCTATACCCCAAAAAAAAATTTTAATATACATTCTATCTTTTTTTTAATTTTTTTGATATATCAAAAAGTTTTTTAATATACCAATATCTTCAACTGTAGTTTCAATAATATCTCCTATATTCATAGGCCCTACACCTGGAAGAGTTCCAGTTGATATTATATCTCCAGGATTTAATGTCATTATATTTGATATAAGTTCAATTAATTCATAAACATCAAATATCATATTTTTAGTATTGGAATTTTGTTTTAATTTATTATTAAGTTTTAAAGAAATTTTTTGATTCATTGGATCCATTTCTGTTTCAATACAAGGACCTATAGGTGCAAAGGTGTCAAAACTTTTTGCTCTAGTCCATTGGATATCTTTTCTCTGTTTATCTCTGGCAGTAACATCATTAACTATGGTATAACCACCAATATATTCACTGGCATATTCAGATTTGACATTACAAACTTTTTTTCCAATAACTATTCCTAATTCTGCCTCATAATCCACTTGTGTAGAAGATTTAGGATATATTATATTATTTAAATGTCCTATAACTGCAGTTGATGGTTTAATAAAAATAATAGGTTCTTCTGGAATTATCATATTAAGTTCATTTGCATGGTCTTTGTAATTTAAACCAACACATACAATTTTTGAAGGAATTATAGGTGCTTTTATCTCTACTTCATCAAATTTATAAGTGTTTAAAAGTTCCAGTTCATCTATATCCGAGATATTGAGTGATTGGATCATAGTGGAATTAATTTCTATTATTTCATGATTTTCTATTAAACATGTTTTTATTTTTCCATGTTTTTTAAATTCCACTAATCTCACTAAAACCACACCCCCCCAATATAATTATAATATATTAAATTTAAATAATTCTTTCAATGGGCACTACTAAAATATCACGAGCACCTACCTTTTTCAGATGATTTACAAGTTTAAAAACTTCTTTTTCATCTACAACTGCATGAACAGCTACAATATCATTATTTGAAAGTACATTAGAAACAGTAGGTCCGGTAAGCCCAGGCATGGCCTTTTTAACATCATCAAGGGATTTTTTATTAACATTTAACATAACAAGTTTTTTACCCTCAGCATCTAACACTCCTTTTATTCCGGTTCTTATAGCTTCAATTTTATCATTATTGTCTTTATAACTTTTTTTATTTGCAATAAGTTTAATTGAGCTTTCAAGGATAGTGTCAATAATTTTCAGATGATTCATTTTTAATGTGGTGCCTGTGCTTGTTAAGTCTGTGATAATATCTGCAACACCAATAAATGGAGCTATTTCTGTAGATCCACTTAATTCAACTATTTTAACTTCAATATTTTTGTTTTTAAAATATTTTTTTGTTAAATTTGGAAATTCAGTTGCAACCACAGCACCATTTTTAATATCAGAAATAGTATTTATTGATGAATCTTCTGGAACAGCTAAAACCAGTTTTGCACTTCCAAAATTCAAATCTTCCAATATCTTAACTGATGCACCATTTTCTTCTATTAGATCCAGACCTGTCATTCCAAGATCTGCTGCACCATCTGCAACAAATTCAGGAATGTCAGCTGCTCTTGTGAACATAACACTTATATTTTCATCATCTGTCTCGGAAAACAGTCTTCTGTTGGCAGTATCCTTTACTCCAATCCCTGCTTTGCCTAAAAGTTTAACAGCAGGTTCACTAATCCTTCCTTTGGAAGGTAATGCTATTCTTATCTGTATTTAAATCCTCCTATTTTTCTAAAAAAAATGTTTAAATCTATGGCTGAGTATTATTAGATTGATATACTATGATAAAAGTTGAACTGTTAAATATTTATGTCCTTCCCTCAATTCATATATTGGTGAAAATGGAAAGTAAAAATATTCTTATAAAAGATGCAACAATCATTGCTGATGAAATAATAAAAAGTTCATTATTAATTGAAAATGATAAGATAGTAGAAATTTCTGATAAAATCAAAATAGACGATGCAGAAGAAGTTATACTGGCTCATGATAAGATTTTACTCCCTGGACTGGTTAACACCCATACACATCTTTCAATGTCACTTATGAGAGGTCTTACAGATGATATTTCTCTTGATTCATGGTTAAATAATCATATTTGGCCTGTTGAATCAAATCTTACAGGGGAACATTGTTATGCTGGGGCTTTACTTGCCTGTGCAGAAATGATTAAATCTGGAACCACATGTTTTAATGATATGTATTTTTTTATGGATGAAGTTGCAAAAGCAGCTGATGAAGCAGGTATTCGTGGAATACTTTCACATGGAATGATAGATTTTGGAGATAAAGAAAAGAGAAAAAAAGAATTTAAAGAAACAACACGTATTATAAAAAAATGTCATAATATGGCTGATGGCAGAATTAAAGTTGCATTTGGACCTCATTCTCCATATACATGTTCCCAGGAATTACTTGTAAAAGTAAAGAAACAAGCAAATAAATACAAAACCAGAATACATATCCATGTCTCTGAAACACAAAAAGAAGTTAATGATATCCAAAATACCTATGGAAAACATCCTTTTGAATATTTAGATGATATAGAATTTTTAGGAGATGAAGTAACAGCTGTTCATGCAGTATGGGGTTCTGATTGTGAGATTAATATAATTAAAGAAAAAAATGTAAAAATATCCCATAATCCCATAAGTAATATGAAACTTTCATCAGGAATTTCTCCAGTATCAAAATTTTTAGATAAAGGAATATGTAT
>JAQVTJ010000039.1 GCA_028700095.1 Methanobacterium sp.
ATAGTATTGATACAGATGTAATAATTGCAGGCAGATACCTTAGAACATTCAGTCTTGATGATCTTGCATCACATGTAATGGAAGCAGAAGATCCTGAATTTGCTAAAAAGGTTCAAAAAGGAGATATAATTGTTGCAGGTTGGAATTTTGGCTGTGGCTCATCAAGGGAACAGGCTCCTGTAGCACTTAAACATGCAGGTGTATCAGCAATAATTGCGAAATCATTTGCAAGAATCTTCTATAGAAATGCAATAAATATAGGGCTTCCTGTTATAACAGCAGATATTCAAGCAGAAAATGAAGATATTATATGTGTAAACCTTGAAAAAGGTATAATATTAAACAAATCATCTGGTAAAAAATTTAAAATACAAGCATTTGACAAATTCATGTTAGACATACTAAATAATGGCGGTCTTGTAAAAAATTATCTAAAAAGCTAACAAAGAACATTAACTAAAAATATCATTTAAATATAAATTTCATTATTCTCCATTTTAGATAGAAATTAAGGAGTTTTATGATAAAATGCAATTTACAAAATTAACATGGGCATTTTTATATTGCATATTCTGGGTGGGACTTCAATTATCTTACCTGGGAGAACCTACATTCCCATACAGAGAATTAGTGATCATTGGTATGTTATATGTGATTATATGTATCATATTAGAATCAATTCATTACCGTAATAGAACCTTTTTTACTATTATTACTATTATATGGGTAATAATAATATGCTTAGTAGCTCTAGCTATTTCAATGGATCCTAAAATGAATATAACAATCTCCTATATAGAAGCAGGAATATTTATATCCGTGACAATAGGGCTATTTGTATACATCCTCAGAATGTGGGATAAAGAAATATTAAAAAACTAGCATATACACCACCTTTGAAAACATTGCATAATATTTAGAAATATATTTTTAAACAGAGGAGTAGCGACAAACATATATTAAATATTTAATAGATAAAATGGAAGATAAAGATCTAATGAGATTCATGAGATTTTTTGAGGCATTTAGTGGCCGATGGTTAGAAAAGGATTGGGAAAAATTAAAGATAGATTGTTAATGATGAAAATAATTGGGTGGGAGCAATTATATTATTGTTTTTAATAGAATATTTTCTTTTTTTGAGAATCTCTTTTTAAGTTTGAATGAAGATTTAATATGGAACTTGTAACCATATTATATAGTATATAAAAAATAAAATATTTTTTAATTATATAATATGAATAATAATTATTTAAAATTTGAGGATGTTAGAAAAAAATGAAGTGTAGTGTTTGCGGATCAGAATCCTGCGAAATATTAAAATCCAAAGGTAAAACCTCTAAAGAACTTTTATTAAAATGTAATAATTGTGGAAATATTTTCAGAAAAACTGTGGAAGTTGAAAAACCTGTTGATGTACGTGTTGTTGTAAGTGAATATGAATCATCACATAAAACATTGGTAAAATTATATCCTGATGAATTTTTAGAATTTGAAGGTATTATAGATCTTAATGGACGTCCTGCTCAAATAAATTCTATTGAAAATAATAGGGGCGGTAGGGTAATGGCAAGTCCTGTTTCAGAAATTGATACTATATGGGCAACCTATATAGATATTCCGGCTCGTGTTGGGATTTCAGTGGATTATGGTGGTAGAATATTATCTAAAAAGGTTCATGTGGATAGGGAATTTGAATTCACAATTGGAGATGTTGTTAAATTAGGGGATATACTTTTTAAGATAAGGGCAATGAAAACCCAAGATAGAAAGATGAGAAAAGGATTTGCAAAGGCATTTGTAATTAAAAGAGTATATGGCCGTCCTGGAGATGATTTAAAACGTTATAAATATGATTTAACTTCTAAAATATTTAAATTAGAAGGTGATTAAATATATGAGGGAAGATAGGGAATTATTAGTTTCTAAACTTTCAGATATGGGCTATATAAAATCAGAAACAGTTAAAGAGGCTATGATTAAAGTTCCGCGTGAAGAATTTATGACTGGTGAAACAAGGAATTTCGCATATCTTGACAGACCCATACCTTTAAAAAATGGCCAAACAATATCTGCACCTCATATGGTTGCTATTATATGTGAAAAACTTGGTTTAAAAAAGGGTATGAAGGTTTTAGAAATTGGAACAGGTTTTGGATATAATGCTGCTGTTGTAGCTGAAATAATTGGCTGTGAAGGTCATGTTTATACAATTGAGAGAATTGAAGATTTGAAAAATAATGCCCAAGAAAATTTGGAACGTACAGGTTATTCTAAAAATGTAACTGTAATATTAGGTGATGGTACCAATGGATATAATGAACAAGCACCTTATGATAGGATATATGCAACTGCAAGTGCTCCGAAAATACCTGAACCTTTAAAAGAACAGTTAAAAATTGGTGGACGTTTAATAACTCCAATTGGTTATGATGCATCCCAAGAACTTGTTTGTTTAACAAGAATTACTAAGGATAATTATAGGTTTCAAAATCTTGGTGGTGTTGTTTTTGTTCCAATGATAGGTGAACATGGCTGGCCAGAATAAAAAAGAAAAAATCAGTTATTTTCATTCCTAACCATCTATTTTTTTTTATAAAAAAAAATATTTGGATATAAAATAAATAAATAAATATTTGTTTTATTTTATTTAAATTAAAAAAAAAATATATATTATAACATTTATAAAAAAAAAAAATTCAAATATTTTATAAAAATTTAAATATAATTTTTCTATTAATCTAGTTGATTTATTTTTTTTTATATAATTTATAAAAATTTAAAATTTAAAAATATTATAGTTAAAAGGATGAAAAAAAAATGAAGATATACATTGATACATTTGGATGTACCTTTAATCAAGCAGATTCCCAAATAATGGCAGGTTTATTAAAGGAGAATAATTTAAGTTTAACAAGTTCTATTGAAGATGCTGATGTTATTATTATAAACACATGTTATGTGAAACATCCCACTGAACAGAAGGTTATAACTAAGATTCAGAAATTAAATGAAAGTTTTCCTGATAAAAAATTGATAATTTCAGGATGTATGGTTGAAATTGATCCCATAAAACTGGTAAAAACATCTCCCAATGCAAGTTGGATAGGTCCTCATAAGATTCAGAATATAGTGGATATAGTTAAATCTGTTGTAGAGGGGAATATTATAAGAGATACAGGTTATTCTAATAAATCAAAAGTGGGTCTTCCTAAAATACGTTCAAATCCTTTAATACATATTATTCAAATATGTGAAGGTTGTGATGGTGCATGTAGTTATTGTTGCACTAGATTTGCAAGGGGTAGTCTTCAAAGTTATTCAATTGAAACCATTAAAAAAGAAGCTGAACAGGCAATTTATGAGGGATGTAAAGAAATACAGCTAACTGCACAGGACTCAGCAGCATTTGGTAAAGATAGTGGAGAATCTCTTCCTGATTTAATGAATAATATTACAGATATTGAAGGAGATTTTAAAGTTAGAGTGGGTATGATGCACCCTAAAAGTATGATGGATGATGTTAAAGAGATAATTAAAGCATTTAAACATGATAAATTTTATAAATTTTTACATATTCCTATTCAAAGCGGAAATAATAAAGTTTTAACTGATATGAATCGCTGTCATAGTGTTGAGGAATTTAAAACTATATTAACAATGTTTAAAAAGGAAATACCAGATATTTCAATTTCAACAGATATTATTGTAGGATATCCTACAGAAGATGATAATGCCTTTTCAGATACAATGAAGCTAATCCAGGAAATAAAACCTGATTTTCTCCATATATCTAAATATAAGCACAGACCAGGCACATCATCATCTAATCTTAAAGAAATTGAATATGAAACCATGAAAAAACGTTCCAAAGCACTTAAAGACTTGAAAGAAAGAATTGCAATTGAAAATAATAGAAAATTTATTAGAACAAATCAGAGGGTTTTAGTAACAAATAAAGGCAGTAAAGGTGGTTATGTTGCACGTACCAACTCATATAAAACAGTTATTATTGAAAATGCAGATATTGGCACATTTTCAGATGTGATTATTAAAGATGCAAAGCCCACTTATTTAATTGGATCTCCCATAATATAATCCTCTTTTATACATATATTCTTATTTTATAGATAATCTTTTTTTATACATATATTTTTTTAGTAAATGTTTTTATAATTATATAGTCTATTTATAAGTAGGCTACCCTCTTATTTTTTTTGGGGGACGGGGTGTTTATAATATATATTATTTTGGAGTAAGATAATATAATGGATAATATAATTTTTAAACTTTTAAAAAATCAGACAGATAATGTTCATATTCAATTATTACGTTATTTGTTTGTTGGTGGAGCTGCTTTTATTGTTGATATGGGATCGTTATATGTTTTTACAGATTATTTTGGTATTTATTATTTAATATCTGCAGCAATTGCATTTTTATTAGGTTTGATAATAAATTATATTCTAAGTATTAGTTGGGTTTTTAATAATAGAACTTTTAATAGTAGAACTTTGGAATTTGGTGTTTTTACTTTTATTGGCATTATTGGTTTAGGTTTTAATGAGTTATTTATATGGTTTTTTACTGCAAAGCTGGGTTTATATTATTTGTTATCTAAGATTATTGTAGCTGTAATAATTCTTTGTTGGAATTTTTTTGCAAGAAAATTTATTTTATTTAAATAAAAAGAAAAGAAATAGAATAAGGAAAAAATTATGAAACAAAAACAGAAAATAGCAGTTATTATTGGTGCAGGTCCTGCAGGATTAACTGCTGCCTATGAATTGCTTGATAAAAATGATATTAAACCTATTATATTAGAAAAAAGTGGAGTGATTGGTGGTATTTCTCAAACTATTAATTATAAAGGTAATAGGATAGATATAGGGGGTCATCGGTTTTTTTCTAAGTCTAATCGGATTATGAGATGGTGGCAGAATATATTACCTTTACAAGGAGCACCAGCAAAAGATGATCTATTACTTGATAGAAATATTTCTCTGTCAAGGGAATATGGAAAAAAAGAGCTTAAATCTAGTTTATTAACCAAATATAAATCACCGGATCCTGAAAAAACTGATAAAGTATTGTTAAATAGAAGTCGTGTTTCTAGGATATTTTTTATTGGGAAATTTTTTGATTATCCTATTTCATTAAATATTGATACTTTATATAATCTTGGAATTATAAGAACAGTTAAAATTGGTATGAGTTATTTGAAAACTGTTTTAATACCTAAAAAAGATGTTAAATCCCTTGAAGAATTTTTTATTAATAGATTTGGATGGGAGTTGTATCTTACATTTTTTAAAGATTACACAGAAAAGCTTTGGGGAGTGTCATGTTGTGAAATTAAAGCTGATTGGGGTGCACAAAGAATAAAAGGATTATCAATTAAAAAAACATTATCTAATGCATTCAGATCTAAATTTTATAATGATTCATCTCTTTCCCAGAAAAATGTTGAGACAAGTTTGATAGAACAGTTTATGTATCCCAAATTAGGTCCAGGACAGATGTGGGAAGAAGTAGCAGATATTATAAAAGAGAATGGTGGGGAAATTCATTTAAATCAAAAGGTTGTAGGTTTTGAAACTAATAATGGAAATATTGTAGGTTGCACTGTATTTGATAAAGTAGCTGGAAAATATAAAAATTTGGAAGGAGATTATTTTTTATCGACCATGCCAGTATGTGAACTTATAGAATCGTTTAAAGAGGTTCCTTATGAAATTTTAGAAGTGGCAAAGGGATTAATGTATCGTGATTTTATAACAGTAGGTTTATTGTTAAAGAAATTAATTATTAAAAATCAATCTAAAATAAAAACAATCAATAATATTGTTCCTGATAATTGGATATATATCCAGGAGCATGATGTGAAACTGGGAAGGCTTCAAATATTTAATAATTGGAGTCCTTATTTGGTTAAAGATCTTGAAAATATTTGGATAGGATTAGAATATTTCTGTAATGAAGGAGATAATTTATGGAATATGTCTGATACTGAATTTAAAGATTTTGCTACCGGGGAATTGGTGAAGATTGGTATTATTAATAGGGATGATGTTATGGATGGTATTGTTATAAAGGTTGAAAAAACATATCCTGCCTATTTCGGGACTTATGATCGTTTTAATATGATTAGAGAATTTACTGATAAATTTGAGAATCTATTTTTAATAGGGAGAAATGGAATGCATCGATATAATAATATGGATCATTCCATGTTAAATGCTATGGTTTCTGTTGAAAATATAATAAATGGAGTTAAATCAAAAGAAAATATATGGTTTATTAATGAGGAAGAAGATTATCATGAGGAATGATATAAAACAGAATATTTTTAGTAATTTAAATTTAATTAAATAAAATTTGAAGGTTTTTTTATAATGGATAGATTGAAAAAAAAATTCCAATTAAAAGAGAGTAGGGTCTTATTAGATTATAGACTTTTTGTTGTGTTATTTATTTATATTGTGTTAGGTGTTTTTATTTTCAGTTATTATCAATATCAGATTAATCCTGATGGAATAGGATATATTACTACTGCATTATCATATATGTCTGGAAATTTTTATGGTTCTATTAGTGATTATTGGGGTCCTCTTTTGTCATGGTTATTAATTCCTTTATTGTTTTTTGGCCATACACCTTTAGCTGGTTTACATGCAACTAAAATATTGTCTTTAATTTTAGGATTTTGTACAATAATCGGAGTAAGACAATTTTCTTATAGATTTGAAATGGATGAGCTTATTAGAACTGTTATCCTTTTTATATTGGTTCCTGTTGTTTTATATTTTGCATTTAGTGTCATTACACCAGATTTGCTTATGGTATGTGTTGTTGTTTATTATTTAACAATAATATTTGATATTAATTATCCAAATAAACTGTTAAATGGGATTTTATGTGGAATTTTAGGTGCATTGGCATATTTAACTAAGAGTTATGGGTTTACTTTTTTTATTTCTAGTTTTTTTATTTTGAATGTATGCCAATATTTCATTGATTTAGATGTTGTTCGCAGAAGAAATATTGTAAAAAATTGTGTTTTGGGATTTGTAATATTTTTAATGATAAGCGGTGTTTGGATAGGTTTAATAAGTTTTAAGGATAAGAAATTTACAATTGGAACTGCAGGAGAATCAAATCATGCTCTTATGGGTCCTGAATCATTAGGATTTCCAGAGTATTTCCAAGGAATTCATAAACCTGGACAATATACTTCTAGTTATTTACCCAAAGCTTGGAGTCCATTTAAATCTTGGAACAATTTCAATTATCAGCTAAGTTTGATATGGGCTAATACCATAAAAACTGGTTATATATTCAATTATTTTTCATTCTTATCATTTATTATAATTTTAGCTTATATTATAATATTTATCACACAATCTTCTAGATTATCTCAAAATCAGATATTATATCCTCTAATAATTTTAATTATTAGTACTGGTGGTTATATGATGATTACTGTTGAAGAAAGATATTTATGGATGATATATATACTTTTAATGTTTATGGGAGGTTATTTAATTAATTTAATATTTAAACAGGATTATTTCTCTAAAACCAGGTTCTCTTCTATTATAAAAATAATGATTTTAATGATTTTTGCATTTTCATTTGTTTTTATGCCTATAAACTATTTAGTTGAAAATGTTCATACCCATGAAAATATTTACAAATTAAGTGAAACCTTAAATCAATATGGAATACATGGTAATGTTGCATCTAATGATGAATTATTAAATATGAATTATTTAGCATATTATATGAATATCACATCTTATGGACAGGCAAAGAAAAATATTAGTTCAAAAGAACTTCAAAATGAACTTAAAAACTATGGTATTGATTATTATTTTATTTGGAATAATTCTAACCAAAACTCATATATGGCAGGTTATAAAGAAGTGACAAATAATAATATTCCTAATTTAAAGATTTATTCAATAAAATAATTAAATAAAAATAGATATATCACCTCTTAAAATAGGGTTTTAATTCCGGTTTTTACAGATCTTAAAAAAAAAGAAGGATTTTATAAAAAATAGTATATGTATTTCATTTTAAAAAAATTATAAAATTTAATATATAGATTAATTAGGGGATAAGTTTTAAAATCAACTCTCTAATTTAAAATTTAGTAGTATATTTATGTCCACTAAAGATAATAAGGATTCTTAGACTCAAAACCTCTCTAGAGCTGCTAAAGAAAAGCGTAAAAAGCATCGTATCAACCATTAATATGGATTTAGATCTTTATTTAACTGTTAAAGAATATGGGGTTGATTACACCATATTTTGTCATGATTTTAAGAAGAAAGTAATTAAAAACTATTATTTTAGATTTATATTAACATAGGCTCAGAAATGTTTGAAATAAAAGTTTTACTATGGGTTAAAAAAAATATTAATAAAATGTTTATCAAAAATTATTGTATTATTTAACCTTTTTTAGCAACTACTGAACTGCTGTGAAACCTATTATAACATAGCGTTAAATAGGGATGTAACGAATTATTTTAAGGATTGCCTCTGTTATACCAGAACTTTAACCAAAAAATCGGACAAACCATTCCCTTTGCCATTAGCCTACTCATGGAAATCCTGCAGCTTGCTATTGTTGGCAGAATACTGTCGTGTACCATCATGGCAAAGGGGTTCCTAAATGATTTTCTAATCCATTTTTTTGAGGGGAAGCGGTTTCTACGGGCTTTAATCAAAGAATTCGTAATACACCTAATAATTTAACGAAGTGGGAGTTATAGTAATTTTAATGAGTGGATTATTCTTGGTACATTAGTATATTGGATTTGATTAGGCTCTACAATGGCTGTGTTTGAAATTCACATAAATCAAGTACAAAATCGTTCCCCGTATTATAATTCCAATGATCCACGCAAAATATTAGTCAATATTTTGTAAGTATATTAATTTGAATATATGCATATAACATACTATTAAGCCTTGAAATATGCTTATAGTTAATCCCACCATATAATAAACAGTGAAATAGGATTTAAAAGCAGCGATAAATGAAAGTAGTATCCAAATAAGTCCCAAAGCAGCAATACAATATCCAAGATTTCCTGTATGTAAATAACTACCTCACATAGTCAGTGTAATGATTAATAGAATAATAAAGAAAATTTCCTTATTAATATTATAACCTCATTATAACTGTAAAAAAAATAGAATATTCTTGATTTTTCAGATCATTTTTAAGGTATTTTATAAAAAAAAATAAATAAATTTTATTGATATTTTTTTTTAAATATAATTTTAGTAGTCATCGGTAGTTTTGATGTTTTCGGGCGTATTATTTGTGAATTTGTTGTTTCCTATTGTTCCAGTTTTTGTTTTGTATATGGCACCGCCGTATGTGCCTGCTTGGTTTTCTGTGAATTCATTATTGTCTATTATTAAATAATCTTTGTGGGAATAATTTATAGTAGCTATAGCTCCACCATAATCTGCGGTATTAGATATAAATTTACAGTTTTCAACATACAAACTATCTGCACTGTAAATAGCACCACCCATATTATCTGCTTGGTTAGAACGGAAAGTACTATCTTTAACATCTAAAGCTCCACTATTATAAATAGCGCCACCATTAATGTTTTCACCATAAAATCCCATTTCTTCAGTAGCACTGTTACCTGTGAATATGCAGTTTGAGATAGATAATCTATCCATATTATATATGGCACCACCATTATCAGCATAGTTATTACTGAATTTACTGTCTTTTATTTTCATATCACCCAAGTTGAGAATAGCACTTCCTTGGTTTTCTTCAAAAACACAGTTTTCTATGGTTATACAACCGCCGTTGTTAATGATACAGCCGCCTCTGTTATTGTTAAAATTACAGTTTTTAATGATAACATCATATACTTGGTTGTCTATGACGCTACCTGAATATCGTGCTTCGGCATTTTCAATGGTTAAATCATTGAAAATCACTTTACTTTCACCTTGTGATGATGCATTTACATAGAATACTTGACCTTTTTTACCGTCTATAATTGTATTATTTGCACTATCCCCTTCAATAGTAACATATCTGTTAATTATTATGTTATGATACATTCCTGGAGCTAATTTCACAACCCCATCTGGACCTAATTCATCTAAAGCAGCTTGTACGGTTTTTTTAGCTGTTTCTGGTGTTAATCCATCATTACTATCTTTTCCGTTGGGTGCTACGTAAATAATGTTAGAATCCATATCATCTACTTTATTATTTATAATTGATATTGTGGCATCTTTATTTAATGTACCTAGATTATAGATTCCACCACCAGTATAAGCAGTATTATCTGTAATTTTAGTGTTTTGTAGAGTTAATATGCCTTTGTTATAGATTCCTCCGCCTGTTTCAGCGGTGTTATTTGTGATGAGTATATTTTGCAGAGTTAAAGAGCCTTGGTTATTGATTCCGCCACCATTACCATATTTTACTTTCCCATTTGTAATGGTTAAATCTTTTATTGTGACTTTAACGTTTTCTGGAATATTTATACAACTATCTGTATTTTCTCCATTAATAACTGTGCTATTTTGATTTGAGCCGATTATTTGGATGTTTTTATTGATTTTAAGATTTTCATAGTAGACTCCTTATGCTACTTGTATAGTATCACCGGATTTTGCAACATCTAATGCATCTTCTATGTATCTTTTAGGTTTTTCCTTTGTTAAACCATCATTATCATACTCACCAGTGGTAGCAACATAGATGGTTTTTGTTTTGGTTAAAAGAGTATCAGTAATTATTTTATCTGTTGAGCTAATGTCAACAATCTTATTATTATCTAAACTTGTAAAACTAGTAGCATAAGCACTGCTAAAGGTGCTTAACACCATTAAAACAACTATTAACATACAAAATCTCTTCAAAGTATTCATACTAACAATCCTCCAAATGTTTTTAAATAAAATACAATTATAAATAGTCATATTCTAATTAATAAACTTTACCCCACACACTCTAAATACTGCCGGTTAAAAACCATTAAAAAGCAAATAAAAAGTGTTAAAGCAAGACTTTAAAAAGAACTTAGAATATTAAAAAGAATTATAATTCAAAAAAAAGGAAAAAAATAGAGTTTTTAAGATATTATATTTTTTTTATAAACCTCTGAGTATTAATGTTATATATCCTATTTTAGGAATCACTACTGGAGAATTATTCACACTCATAACTTTAGAAATGAGCTGGTCCTGATATACAGGTACAGGATCCGGATCCGGGTTTGTATGGTAGTTATCACCTTTAGTAATATAAATAATAGCACCATTAGTTTTTTGTTCCTTTTTAATAACTCTATGAACCACATTTTTAGGAGGAGATGTCCAAGTTGCATGATAAACCACAATATTTCCAACTTGAACATTACTAACATCAAAATCCACCAATATAACATCTCCCCTATACAAAACAGGTTCCATACTCCCTGAAGTAACCACATTCATATGTTGTACCGCAACAATACATCCAATAATTATAACACTATAAAATAAAACTTCTCTAAACTCCATTTTATTAAATACACCCCCAAACGCAATGATTTCATATTCGTATAAATATACGAAACTACGTATAATCCTTTTTTTTATATTGTTGTTTCTCTGAATTTATATAAACGCTTGTACTATACTTTGAGTAAAGTTAATTAGGAAGTTTAGTTGTTTGTTCATTGTAAATTGGGGGCTTGTTTTTGTAATTGGATGGGAATTATAGGTCCTCCTAAAATATATCTACATCGGAACATAACCCCACAAAAATATACACATTTCTCATGAGTGATACTGTTTCTTTACACTGAGATTGTAGTAATATGTTAGAGCTAACATATGTTACTGTGGTTTTATGATATCTCCGTGGTAACAACTTATATGAATTTGACCCTTATTTGTAATTGATTCCTTCTTTTTAACTCCTAGAATTGAACACCCAAAAAAAATCAGTAAATCAAGGATAAGTTGAACCAAATAAGATTATAAATAATAGAAATAGTCTTAAGATAATAAATAAGGAAACCCCCTCATTTTAAGCGTTTATTTTAAAAATTTGACGATATAATTATCTAGGATAAATTTTGCCAGGAAATAGTTAATATTTTTTTTGAGGTTTGAATTGACATAAATAGATAATGGCGGTAATATCTGCATGAGATATAAATAGATCAGGCAATAGATGAATTTAAAACACTTGTAAAAATAAAATATAGGAAACTTCATACAGCTTATGGATTGGATAATGAAAAAGTTCTTGAAAATCATTTAAAACTTCTTGAATCTGAAATTAATAAAAAAAAATAAAAAGTAAGCTAAAATAAAAAATAGAGTTAAAAACACCGCAGGAGGACCCATCCATGGTGTATTTATAATAAAACCTCTACTGAACTCTATCAACAGCTGTGCAAATATGATAAATTACAAATTAAATTTTGTCAGAAGGAATAGATATAAAAAAAAATGTTATGGGGTAGGATAAAATATTAAAAGAGAAGATGGTGTAGGTTTAGAATTATTTATTTTAAACTTTTATAAAGGTGGGAAGGTAATTTATTAGTATATATTTTTATTAAATATATTATATATATGTAGATGAAAGAATTATAGTAATATAAAAAATTTTTTTATAAAATACTTTAATTTTTTTTTAGATAAAGTGGGTGATTTATTTTATGTCTTATTTGATATGTGAAAAATGTGAAAATTATTATGAACTAAATGAGGGTAAATCATCTTTTAGTTATGAAAATTGTGAGTGTGGTGGGAAATTAAATTATTCTCCAAAATTAAATATTTCAGGAAAAATATACAGTCCCTCTGCTAATCAAAAAATTGTTTGTCAAAGCTGTGGAGCAGTAAATCTTGAAAATTTTGTTGAATGTTCTAGTTGTGGTGGGAAATTTATAAATATATCCAAAAATTCTCAAAATATTAATATTAATATAAGGGGTATTGCAGTGGGAATAGGATTTTTAACATTTGCACTTATATTATCTATACTTGCATTATTTGGAACTAATATCCCCCAAAAAGCAGAAGGTATACCACATAACCTTTTAATTGCTTTTGGAATATTAACTATATGTATAACAGTAATTTCAGGACTTATATCTTCATATATGAGTGGAAGTGATAATTTCAAAAATGGAATTATAAACGGAGGTTTAGTTGGGATTATTTTAGGGATTATGGTTGGAATTACCAGCGAAAGCATGAGTACTATTTATATTATAGTTATATTAAGTTCTCTATCAGTTATTGGTGGAATAATTGGAACATATTTAAGGGTAAAACTATAAATAAAATAATTATTTTCTAATATTGTTAAATTAAATTATTTTTCTAATATATTCTTTTTTTTAAGCCTGATCTCTTATTACCATACTGATAAATATTTTTCGTGTTAAAAAAGGAATTTTTCTTTTAATATTTTTCTAATTTTTAAAATTCTTTATCTGCCTTTAATAAGTTTTTTACTTAATTTATCCATTTTTTTAAGATTTTTAATCTGTTTTTCTAGGTTTCCATCTTCTACTACAATAGGGCCATTATATCCGCATTTTAAACATTCCCATACTGGTGCTTGTGGATTATGTATTTTCATTTTCTTTGAACCACATTTAGGGCATGAACTTGTTTTTTTCATATTATTTTCTCCTGATTTATACTATCATTAAAATATGTATTATTATATCCTTAAATTATATCTTTAATAGCATATTTAGGGGGAATATAATTAAATATTATGTTTTAAAATGAATATCTAAAAAAAAAGGATATTTTATTATATATGTTAGTGGGGAAATGTTTAAAAGAAATTTATACTATCTAAAAAAATAAATAAATAAAATATGAAAATTTAATGCCGTGGGCCGGACTTGAACCAGCGACATCCAGATCTTCAGTCTGGCGTTCTCCCAACTGAACTACCACGGCAAATGGGCCGGAGGAGATTCGAACTCCTGATCACCTCCGTGTCAGGGAGGT
>JAQVTJ010000040.1 GCA_028700095.1 Methanobacterium sp.
TTATTATATTAATAACTAAAACTGGTTTATTTTTATCATTCATTTAGTTTTATAATTCAGTTATAAGTATTTTATAAAATATAAATCAAATTAAATTCACAACTTCCATATTTAAAAATAGATTTTATTTTAATTAAAAAATTTATAAAAAAAAAGTATTATATATTTTTGATCCTCTTTTTTCTAGCTTTCCTATAACATTTTATAAGTTAGTAAATGTTATATTTATCCAATGATTTTATATACCTTAAGTTACTAAAATAAAAAAAAATAAGTGGATTTTTTAAGAAAAAATTTAAATATTATATAAAATAAATATTTGAAATTCAAAAAGACAAATATAATATACAAGATCATGTAAAAATATATAACAGTATAAAAGCTAAAAAAACACGTTGATTTTTGTATTATGCAAAATTCAGGAGGCTGTCATAGATTATGGCATTAAATTCAAATAGTTCATTTAAAGAAAAACTTGATTTCAGAAATTATAAATCATCAGGAGATATAACTGTCCCTGATAGGATAATTGATCAGATTATCGGCCAAGAAGAGGCTGTTGAAACTGTATTCAAGGCAGCTAAACAAAGAAGAAATATTCTTTTAATTGGAGAGCCTGGAATTGGTAAATCAATGCTTGCCAAAGGAATGGCAGAGCTTCTGCCACCTGAAGAACTTCAAGACATTCTAGTATATCCTAATATGGAAGATAATCATAACCCTATCATTGGTGTAATGCCTGCTGGTGAGGGTAATAAGGTTGTAATGAACTATAAAATTAAGGCCAAAGCCCAAGAAGAAAAGAAAAATATTCTTATGATGGTGGTAATAGGCCTTATTTTAATTATTGGATTCTCATTTCAGAGATTTCTTGAAGCTATTGTAGCTGCAGGATTTGTTCTCTTAATTATGCTCCAAATGAAACCTCGTACCATTATTATGGTACCAAAACTTCTTGTAAATAATGAAAATAAGGATACAGCACCATTTATAGATGCAACAGGTTCACATGCAGGTGCATTATTGGGTGATGTAAGACATGATCCTTATCAGTCAGGTGGTCTTGGAACACCTGCACATGAACGTGTTGAGGCAGGAATGATACATCGTTCCAATAAAGGAGTATTATATATTGATGAAATTGGAACAATGAAAATGAAAACACAACAAGAACTCTTAACAGCTATGCAGGAAAAAAAATATTCCATAACTGGACAGAGTGAAACCAGTAGTGGTGCAATGGTACGTTCACAAGAAGTACCATGTGATTTTGTTTTAGTTGCATCTGGAAATCTCCAAGTTCTAGAAGGAATGCACATTGCATTACGTTCAAGAATAAGGGGTTATGGTTATGAAGTATTTATGAAAGATTCCATGCAAGACACACCAGAAAATCGTGATAAACTAGTACAATTCATTGCCCAAGAAGTTAAAAAAGATGGTAGAATACCACATTTTAACAGAGAATCTGTTGCAGAAATAATACGAGAAGCACAAAGAAGATCCGGTAAAAAAGATTCATTAACACTTAAACTAAGAGATCTTGGAGGTCTTATTAGAGCAGCTGGGGATATTGCAAAGGGTGAAAGTGCAGAAAGTGTTACAATATCACATGTTATAAGTGCTAAAAAACTTGCAAGAACACTCGAACAACAGATAGCTGATAGATATATTGTACAAAGAAAAAAATATAGTGTCTTTAAATCTGAGGGAAGTGAAGTTGGAAGAGTAAATGGCCTAGCAATAATAGGTGATCGTAGTGGTATATTACTTCCAATAGCTGCAGAATCAGCTCCAGCACAAAGTAAAGATGAAGGTAAAATCATAGCAACAGGTAAACTGGGAGAAATTGCAAAAGAAGCAGTTCAAAATGTCAGTGCTTTAATTAAAAAGAATACTGGTACTGATATATCAAATTATGATATACATATACAATTTCTACAAGCATATGATGGTGTGGAAGGAGACAGTGCCAGTGTATCAATTGCAACAGCAGTTGTATCAGCACTTGAAAATGTCCCAATAGACCAAACAGTCGCATTAACTGGATCATTAAGTGTTAGGGGAGATGTTATGCCTGTAGGTGGCGTTACTGGTAAAATTGAAGCTGCTGCTGAGGCTGGAATGAAAAAGGTTCTTATCCCTGCAGCTAATATTAATGATGTTATGATTGAAGAAAGATATAAAAATAAAATTGAAGTCATAGCAGTTGAAAATATGAGTGATGTACTAGAACATGCACTTATTGGTCATGGTAAAGAAGGACTCATTGAAAAAATGAAAAAAATAACAGAAATTGTTCCAAAAGCAATACTTCCAAAACCACATAAACCATTAACCAACTAAGAATTTATATAATTAATAATAAATTAAAGAGATTTTTTTTCTTTTAAATTTTATTATTATAATATTTTCTATGAATATTACATAATACTTTTCTTTTCTTTTTTTTATATAAGAATTTTCACATAGTATTATAAGTATGAATAACAAATATTTTACAATAAGATTAATTATTGAAATAAAAATAAAAGTTGATCCTGGATTACAATATAATAGGTACTAATTTTTGATATCAAGATTTAATTCGAAAAAAAATAACATTTTGAGCCTATACAAACCTATTTTTTTTATTGGATTCCAGGAAAGTAAAAGGAAAGATAAAATGGAAAAACTTAGATTTAAAGATTTAGATATATCTAGCGAAATACAGAGAGCTGTTGAAGACATGGGATTTGAAGAGGCCACTCCAATCCAATCCCTTGCAATACCACATATCCTTGAAGGAAAAGATGTAACTGGTCAAGCCCAGACAGGAACAGGTAAAACAGCAGCATTTGGAATACCAATACTGGAGATGGTTGATCCATCAGAAAAAGATCTCCAGGCAGTTATACTGTGCCCAACCAGAGAACTTGCAATACAAGTTGCAGAAGAACTGAAAAAACTCTCCAAATACATGAAAAGAGTGTCAGTACTACCTGTATATGGTGGTCAGCCAATAGATAGACAGATAAAAGCACTTAGGAAAGGTGTGCAAATTATAATAGGTACACCTGGTCGTGTAATGGATCATATGAGGCGCGGAACCCTAGACATGGGAAAAGTTAAAATTTTAGTTCTTGATGAAGCTGACGAAATGCTTGATATGGGATTCAGAGAAGATATAGAATTTGTTTTAGATTACATACCTGATGAAAGACAGATACTTCTTTTCTCAGCAACAATGTCTCCAGATATTCTATATATAACACGAAGATATCAGCATGACCCTGAATTCTTAAAAGTTGTACCTAAAGAACTTACAGTACCAGAAACCGAACAAATCTATTTTGAAGTGAAAGAAAAAATGAAATTAGATGTGCTTTCACGATTACTGGATATAAACGACTTTAAATTATCTCTTGTCTTTTGTAATACTAAAAGAAGGGTTGATAAACTTGTAAGTCATCTTCAAATAAGAGGATATGCTGCAGATGGTCTTCATGGAGATATGAGCCAAAGACAGCGAGATAGTGTAATGTCCAAGTTTAGATCAGGAAATATAGAAATTTTAGTTGCTACAGATGTTGCTGCACGTGGAATTGATGTTGAAAATGTAGAAGCAGTTTTCAACTATGATGTACCAAATGATGATGAATACTATGTTCACAGAATAGGAAGAACAGGAAGAGCAGGTAAAACTGGTATTGCATATACATTTGTTTCTGGAAAAGAAGTTTACCAACTAAGAGACATAATGAGATATACAAAAACTAAAATTGAACAACAACAAATACCATCAATGAGAGATGTCCAAGAAATCAAAACAACCAACTTCCTTGAGAAAATTAAACGAATAATAAACAATGAAAAACTTGATAAAGAAGTTCATATGGTTGAAAAGATGATGGCAGAAGACTACAGTTCAGTAGAAACAGCTGCAGCTCTTTTAAGAATTGTTATGGAAAAATCTAGTAACAATCAACAGGCATCAGCCGAAGAATTCGGAGATACAGGTGCAGGATCAGGACAAGTTCGATTCTTTATTAATATAGGAAGAAAAGACAGGGCAAAAGCAAGAGATATTATAAAAGTTGTAGCTGATAGAACCGGACTTTCAAGTGGTTCCATTGGAAAAATAGATGTTTTTGACAAATTTTCATTTGTTGAAGTACCCCAAGCAAATGCTAGTGAAGTAATTTCAGCAATGCGCGGAGCAAAAATCAAAGGCAGATCTGTGAATATGGAACCTGCTAACAAAAGAACTTAGGATAATCTATAAATCCTAAAAATATTCTTTTATTTTATTTTCTATTAATATAATAAAATTTTTATATTTTACATTTAATAAATATCCGAAATTTTATATATTTTATTTATATTAAAAACTAAGCTGTAGGTTAGTTAAAAAAATGTTAAAAAGAAAAGCATTAAATGGAAAATGGCACAGTCCAACTGTTGAAACAATTGAAAACCCAGATGGAAGTGTTATGTATATTAGAAGAGAAGCTATTTTTATAGATGATAACTGGGATATATTCATAAGATCCTACATTGATAATGAAGGTAAAATGCCATTTTTCACTATCCATGCTAAAGGAAACTATATAATTGGAGATAAATCACCTGATATCCAAGACGCAGTACATGTTAACTTTAATAACAGAGCTAGATATGTAACAGCTCACATACCATCATTAGTTGCAATGTTAAATGATACAAGTCCATTTGATGGGGAATGGATAATAGATCTTGAACATGATGTAAGCTTAAAAGGCTGTGTACTTGTACCTTCTATTGAAACCTGTCCAGTGGAATATGATATTATTAAAATCCAAAGAAATGAAATATACTTTGGAGATTTCACAGAAGAACAAAAGGAAGATATTAAAAATTTCACAAAGGGTGATATAAACCCTTCAGAAAAAGTAGGAATATGCAGCACAGAAAACAGACCTCGTCAATTACTTAAATATCCACTAATTAAGGATTAAATCCTACTAATAATTTATAAAATAATACTACTAGTTATTTTATAAATTATCTAAAAAAGAAACATCTATGTAGGATAAAACAGTAAAACAAAAAAATATATATTTTAAGATTTCACATTTTCTTTTTGGATTTACAATATTCATATGGATTTTTAGCAAATAATTGAAAATAAAATAAGCTTATTCTACTTATTCCTATAAAAAAAATAATATATTAGGAAGATAAATATGGAATACTAAAAAAAATAAAGAATTTATTTAATATATATTAAATATTGTTGAGGTGAGAAAATATGAAGTCATCTAAATCAATAATTGCTATTTTATTGGTAGTGTGTATGTTAGGAGGGTTAGTTGCTAATGTATCTGCAGTTTCAGTTAATGCACAATCCCCGGATAAGAAACTTAAATGGCATGTTATTAACAGTAAAAATGAAACTAAAAATATCAAAGATTGTGATGCTCTATTAAAAAAGGCTAAAAAGCAGCATAAAAAAATTTTTGTAAATGTTTATACTGATTATTATTGCAGTGGGTGTTATAAAATGGATAAAACTACATTTTCCAACCCACAAGTAAAAGCTAAACTTAAAAATTATATTCTCATTAAAGTAAATGCTGCTTATGCCGCTAAATTATCAAAAATACCATATACAAGTAAATGGATATCCAACTTCACTAGTTCTAAATTCCAATGGCAAAGTGATTAAGGAATATACTGGCTATCAAGCACAAAAAAGTTTTTAAAATGGCTGACTAAAGCTAATTCTGAATCTTCTGATAAAAAGCTTAAATGGCATGTTATTAACAGTAAAAATGAAACTAAAAATATCAAGGATTATAATAATTTATTAAAAGAGGCTAAAAAGCAGCATAAAAAAATTTTTGTAGATGTTTATACTGATTGGTGTGGTTTTTGTAAGGAGATGGATGAAACCACATTTTCCAACCCACAAGTAAAAGCTGAACTTAAAAAAAATTATATCATTATTAAAATAAATGGTGATTTTAATAAGAAACTATCAGAAAAATACAAAATAGAGGGATATCCAACCTTAATAGTCCTAAATTCCAATGGCAAAGTGATTAAGAAATATACTGGCTATCAAGTACCCAAAGAATTTTTAAAATGGCTGACTAAAAAATGAATAGAAACATATAAAATTTCTTTTTTTATTTCTATTTTTTTATAAAAATCGCCTAGATATTTTTCTCCTATGATGTTTTATATATCAAAATATCTGGTGGCATTAGTTACATTTGGGAATGATTTTAGGGAGATTAAATATTAAAAAAAAATAGTATGAACATCTATTTATAGAATTCCCATGGATACTCTTAATATTAATTATATATGTAACTTAAAATCAAACCAAATAAAAAAATATTCTATATAATATATAATTAAATAATAATATATTTAATTATAATATGGGATTTTATCTGATAATAAGATATTAAATTAAGGAAGATGTAAAATGAGAAAAAAATATATTTATATAATTATTTTAATCCTGATTATAATGGGAATAGGATTTTCAAGTATTTTATGCAATATAAATAATACACAAA
Organism: Methanobacterium sp.; assembly: GCA_028700095.1. Lineage (GTDB taxonomy): Archaea > Methanobacteriota > Methanobacteria > Methanobacteriales > Methanobacteriaceae > Methanobacterium_B. Next base: position 6,549 of record JAQVTJ010000040.1, read on the forward strand.
ATAATAGTTAATTAAACCAAACAAATCCCAATAGCACAACAACAATTACTAACAATACAGAGGAAAAAATAGAAAATAAACAATTAAAAACCAATAATATTGCTAAAAATAATAATAAAAAGAATAATAGTACTTGTAAAGATGGGGTTTGTCCAATTAATGGACATTGAATTATAATAAAAAAATTAGATAGATATTATATTTATAAATATTATAAAAAAAAATGTAGGTTTTAAAATATAAAAAAAAAATTTTCTTATATTAATTTTCTTTATTCATATTTTCTTAAATATCCTGCAATAGAAGAAGCAACTGATATAGTACTTACATCAGATTTAAGTGTATCAGTAGCAAACACATCATCAACTCCAGCTGCAAAAATCTTTAAAAGAGCATCTTCAACAAGTATAGGATGCACACAACCAACCACCACCTTATTTGCCCCTAGATCCCTTAATATTTTAGATGCATTAACAATTGTACCACCTGTACTAATAATATCATCTATAATTACAACATTACGATCTAAAACATCTAAATTTTTAAGTTTAGTTTCCACTTTTTCTGGGGATAATCTAGTTTTTTCAAGATAATCACATTCACAGTTTAATATATTTGAAATTTCCTCTGCAAAACCCAATGCTCCTTTATCAGGTCCTATAATTATTGGATCCTCAATTGTTTCGTTAATATAATTGGCAATTATTGGCATTGCAGATATTTCATAAACAGGAATATTAAAAAATTGTTTAATATTTTTTTCATGAAGATTAACAGAATATATTTCTGAAGCCCCAGCTGCTTCAAGTAATTCAGCTATTATAACAGCAGAAACTGCTTCTCCACTTTTAAATCTACATTCCTGTCTACCATAACCAAAATATGGTATTACCACTCTTATTCTTTCTACACCTAAACTTTTAAGATTTTTAAGCAATAAAAATAATTCCATCAGATTTTCATCTTGAGGATATCCTGTTGATTGTATCACAACAACTTCCTTTGGAACATCATCTTTTATACGTATATAACGTTCCCCATCAGGGAACCTTCTAGTTTCAATTGGACTTAACTTTTGATCCAAGCCCCATGCAACTTTAGCAGCAAGCTTTTGTGATGCAGATCCTCCTATTATCAAAAATATCACTTTTTCCCATTGTTAAAATCATTGTAATCATCAACATAACTTTTAATAAACATAAACTTAAATTATTTTCAACATAGTATTTATCTGTTGAGTTAATATTAATTACCTAATGATTAAATTTTTTCTATTATTATTTTGTAATATAATTTTTTTTTGTTAACTTTATTAATAAGCTTCCTATAATAGTAGGACATAATAATAATTTACTTATATGAGGTGGCTTAATGCACGAACTTTCAATGGCTGATGCTATGGTTAAAACAGTACTAGATGTAGCAGAAAAAAACAATGCTACAGAAGTAATAGAGGTAACTATAGAAATTGGTAAACTTACAATGCTCAACCCTGAGCAGTTAAAATTTCTTTTAGATGTAATTGTTGAAAACACCCTACTTGAAGGTGCAAAAATTAACATAGAAGAAATACCAGTTGAATTAAATTGTAATATATGTGAATATAAAGGATTAGCAGATATGGATGATTCTGATCATTATTTAGCTATTGTTAAATGCCCTAAATGTGGTGAAAGAAATGTTGAAATAACCACAGGCAGGGAATGTAATGTTAAAAATATCAAAATAGAAAAAGAAGAGGAGGTTTAAAGATGCATAAAATAGCAGATATAGAAATTCAACATGATATTATGGTTGCAAATCGCAAACTTGCTGAAAGAAATCAGAAAATCCTAGATAAAGCAAATGTATTTGCAGTAGATGTTTTAGGTGCAATTGGATCAGGTAAAACATCACTTATTGAAATTTTAATACAAAAAATGGATCATAAAATAGGAGTTATAGCTGGGGATGTGATAAGTAAATTTGATGCAGGGAGATTTGAAAAATATAATATACCTGTTGTTGGACTTAACACCGGAAAAGAATGTCATCTAGATGCACATTTAGTTGAACATGCATTTGGTGATATGCAACTTGAAGATATTAATTTACTTTTCATTGAAAATGTTGGAAACCTAATATGTCCAGTTGACTTTGATTTAGGATCACATATTCGAATGGTTGTTATAAGTGTAAGTGAGGGTGATGATACAGTTGAAAAACATCCATTAATATTTAAAGATGCTGATCTTGTGATTATTAACAAGGTAGATATTGCAGATGCAGTAGGTGCTGACCAGGATAAGATGGTTGCAGATGTTAAACAACTTAATCCTAAAGTAAAAGTAATAAAAAGCAGTCTTAAAACAGGAAAAGGACTTGAAGAAATAATAAATACAATAGAAGAATTTATGGATAATAAATCCTAATAATTCCTTCTAATATTTATTCCTTTTTTTAAATAAAAATATATATAGAAAAAAAAGTATTATTAAACATAAATAAATGGACTGGCCGGGATTTGAACCCGGGGCCTCCGCCATGCCAAGGCGACACTCTACCACCTGAGCTACCAGCCCGCATATCAAACATTGACCTAATAATATTTAAAAGTATAGTATTTAATATTATAATAGGGTGAATTTTTGTGGATAATTTTAAAATAAGAAATGTTGTTGAAGAAGATTTTATTGAAATATCAAAAATTGCAAAGAACTGCAGTCCAATGACAACAGAAAGAAATGCTATTTATCATTTGTTTACCAAATTCTTTAAAAACACCTCACTAGTTATGGAAAATACTAGTAATGGTAATATATGTGCATTTTTATTAGGTTTAATATCACAAACTAATCCACAAAATGCATATATCCATCTTTTATGTGTGGATACAAAGTTCAGAGGAAAAAAATTAGCACCCAACTTAATTAATAAATTTATCCACATAGTTTCAACACTAGGATCCACAAATATATCTTTACTTAGCAAACCATCCAATATAAAAGCCATAAAATTTTATAATAAACAAGGTTTTATTTCTAAGAAAACAAATAAAACATTAGAAGAAGATGGAATAAATATATTTAAAGATTATGATGGTCCTAATCAAGATAAAATTATTTTCTATAAATATATATAAAAACCCAATTTTTTTTATATATCCTCCAACCCATATTTTGATATGGAGAATTACATAAATATCTATTTTAAATGTAATTCTAATTAAAGTAATATGTAAAATAAATATATTAAAATATGGAGGGACTTGAATGAAAAAAGCCTTGATATTATTGGGATGTCCGGAATCACCTTCTCAAACACCTCTTGCACTATATACAACTTATGCACTTAAAAAAGCAGGTTATGAAGTTACAATTGCAAGCACACCTTCTGCTTCTAAATTATTGGAAGTTTCAGATCCTGAACAATTCTATGTAAATAACAGAACTGATATTGAGTCATGTCTTGATAATCTTGAAGAAAATATATATGATCTACTTGTGGGATTTGTACATAAAGATGCAGCTGTATCCTATTTTGTAACATTTTACCATCTTTTAAATACAAAATCATTGGCAATTGTATTTGAAAAGGATGCAGATCTATTAGAAAAATTTGTTAATGATGTACAAGAAAACACAGATGCAAATATAATATCTGCAAGAGCATATCATAATCCCACACCATTAAGAGTTAAAATTGATCAGGCAATCAAAGAATTGGAGGAATAAAATGTCATTTTGTTTAGAATTACATCTACAGCAAACTCAAGATTATGAAATACTCCTATCAAAAGCAGGATTTAAAGATGCTAAAAAAATGATAGAAACTCATTCATCCAACATAGTATATGTAAAACCTGGAGCTAAAATTTTAGGTTCTCGAATTATTGGATTACCACCTATTCCCATAGGTATTGATGAATCAGGAAATACAATAACTTTACCTTATACAAAACCATGTCATGGTACTGCAGTTGTTAAATTACCTGTTGAAAAAGAGGAAATAGACAAAGTAAAAGCCATTGCAATAAAATAATGGAAAAAAAAGATTTATAATATATAATATTTCTGCTAAAAATTATATTAATAAGATATATTTTTTTTATATTCAGAGGAGTTAATAAAAATGTTAACAACAGTTGTGGGAAGCTACCCTGCAATACCACAAAAACCAAAGTCACTATATTCCAAGATAAGCAATGTATTAGGATCCTATGATCAATATATTCCTGCAATAGAAATTGCTGTTGAAGACCAGGTAAATGCAGGTATAGATATTATATCAGATGGACAGGTACGAGGTAACATGATAGAAATTTTTGCAGAAAATATAATTGGAATGGATGTTCAAAAAGGTATTTCAAGGATAATCGGAAAAATAAAACCTTCTAACCATTCTTTATATGCTTCGGATCTTAAATTTGCATTAAAAAAAGCTCAAAATATTTCAACAGATTATAAAAATCCAAATAAAACAGCATCTAAATTATTTAAAAAAAATGTTTTCAACACAAACTTTAAAGGAATAAAAGGAATTATTACAGGACCAACAACTCTTGTTTTATCCTGTAGAATAGAAGGATTTTATAACATTAATAAAAAGGAAGAAATTATTATGGATATGGCAGCGGTTCTTAAAAAGGAAGCTAATGAATTACAAAATGCTGGTGCAGCCATGATACAAATTGATGAACCCTTTTTATCAACAAATATTGTTAATATAAATACTGCTAAAAAAGCATTAAAAATTATAATAGAGGATCTTAATATACCCATTTCAATACATGTATGTGGAGAGATTGGAGAAATTTTAAATGACCTATTAAAATTTCCTGTGCAAATTATTGACTGTGAATTTGCAGGAAACCCTTCTAATATCAGTTCATTTGAACAGGAATATAATAGTTCTAAAAAAATAGGTTTTGGCTGTATTAATACTAAAAATAAAAATATTGAAAATATTGACCAAATATCAGCCCTTATAAAAAAGGGTGTAAATATTATTGGAGAGGAAAATATGATAATTGATCCTGATTGTGGTATGCGAATGTTTTCAAGAGATACAGCACTGCTTAAACTTAAAACAATGAAGGAGGCAGTTGAATGGCTATAATTATCAAGGTTCCAACCATTAAAATAGGATGGGAGTCACTTGTAAAAAGAATTATAAAAAATGGTGTTGAAATAAAAGATGAAAGAGGTTCTGTTACCAAGGAAATTCTTAATACAATGGTAAATATAAAAAATCCACTTAACACAGAATCATCAAAGGGCTATTTTTGGACAGGAGAAAAGTTAGACAAATATTCTGAACAATTTTTAAGCAATGATAAACAAGGATTTATATATACCTATGGTAATAGACTTAGAGAACATTTTGATGGTATAGATCAAATACAAGAAGCAATAAATAGACTTAATAATTTCAAAGAATCAAGAAGAGCCATTTCTATCATATGGGATCCTGTTGTTGACACAAAAAATGATGAAGTTCCATGTATGATGTTAGTTGACTTTAAAATAAGAAATGGAAAATTACATACAACAGGACTTTGGCGTTCACATGATATTTATGGTGCATGGTTCCCAAATGTGGTTGGACTTAGTAATCTAGCTAAATATGTTGCAGAAAATGTAAAAACAGAAGTAGGAACACTAACTATACACTCAATAAGTGCACATATATATGAAGTAAACTTTAAAGAAGCAGAAGAAGTTTAACATATAAAAAAAAAAATAATTCAATAATATAGAAAATCTATTTATATGGAAATATATTTTTTTTTAAGAAATTAATTAAATTTTACTAAAAAAATGTAAAAAAAAAGATATAGGTGAAAAATAATGGTAAGTGTCAATCTTGAAGCAAAAAAAATAGTAGATCAAATGATTGAAGATGCAGAAGAACTCAATATAACAGTTTCAAAACTTGAAAATGGTTCAACAGTTATTGACTGTGGTGTTAATGTTTCAGGAAGTTTTAAAGCGGGTGAACTCTACACAAAGGTATGTTTAGGCGGACTTGCAGAGGTAGGAATATCAATACCTGGAGATTTATCTGAAAATTTTGCAATACCTTCTGTTAAGATAAAAACTAACTTCCCTTCAATATCAACATTAGGGGCACAGAAAGCAGGATGGTCTGTAAGTGTAGGTGATTTCTTTGCATTGGGTTCTGGACCTGCAAGAGCATTGGCATTAAAACCTGCTGAAACCTATAAAGAAATAGGATACAAAGATGATGCAAATATAGCTATATTAACCTTAGAAGCTGATAAATTACCAGGAACAGATGTTGTTGATTCAATTGCATCAGATTGTAATGTATCTGCAGAAAATGTTTTTCTATTGGTAGCTCCAACATCATCATTAGTTGGTTCCATACAAATAGCTGGAAGAGTTGTTGAAAATGGAACCTATAAAATGCTAGAATTTTTAAAATTTGATGTAAATAAAGTTAAATATGCTGCAGGAATAGCACCAATAGCACCTGTTGATCCTGATGGGCTTAAAGCCATGGGCAAAACCAATGACGCAGTTCTATTTGGTGGTAGAACTTATTATTATATAGAATCAGAGGAAGGGGATGATATTAAAGCCCTTGCAGAACAACTACCATCATCATCATCTGAAGGTTATGGAAAACCATTCTATGATGTGTTTAAAGAAGCTGAATTTGATTTCTATAAAATAGATAAAGGAATGTTCGCACCTGCAGAAGTTGTTATTAATGATCTTAGAACCGGGGAAATGTTCCGTGGCGGAGCAGTAAATGTTGAACTTCTAATGAAATCATTTGGTTTATAAAAATAAAAGGTTAAAAACTCCTTTAATTCCTTTTTTTTATATTATTAATAAACCCAATTTTTTTTTTAGATTTCCTTTAATTATAAAAAATATAATTTTATAAAAAAAAATGAGGGGTTTTTATAAAAAAAATAGAATAAAGATTTATTTTTATTAATATTTATTTAAAACCTAAAAAAAAAGTTTAGTTATAATATCCCATTAAACAGGTGATAAAATATGAAAATTGGAATATGTGACACTACATTTGCAAGGTTTGACATGGCAGCAGCGGCTTTAGACCAAATAAAAGGACAAATTACCAATATCACCTTTGTAAGATCCACTGTACCTGGTGTTAAGGATTTACCTGTAGCTTCAAAGAAACTTATAGAAGACCAAGGCTGTGAATTAGTAATGGCATTTGGAATGCCTGGCCCGGAAGAAATGGA
>JAQVTJ010000146.1 GCA_028700095.1 Methanobacterium sp.
TCAACTAGGTAAAGCACTTGGATTATATGTTACAGCTGTATATTTAGGACTATTTTTAGGGCCATTATTAGGAGGTTTTTTAGTTGAAAACTTTGGATGGAGAAGTATATTCATTTTTAATGTACCATTTGGTATTTTCCTTTATATATTTATTAAAATAAAATTCCATGGAGAATGGAAAAGATTGGAGGGTAAATTTAAAATAGTAAATTCTTTAATTTACAGCCTATCCATAGTTATATTTCTATATGGATTTTCAACAATTAACACTAATATAGGTAAATTATCACTTTTAATAGGTATAATTGGACTTTTAAGTTTTATTTTAAATGAAAAAAGATCAATAAATCCAATATTAAATCTTAATATATTAAGAAAAAAAGCATCATCATTATCTGCACTTGCTATGTTATTAATGAACATTGCAAACACTGCAATGTGGGTGCTTTTAAGCCTTTATCTTGAGGATATAATACATCTTAATCCCCAATTTACAGCTTTAATAATTTCAGTTGAACCCTTAATGGTTGCTTTAATATCAGTACCTGTAGGTAGACTTTCTGATAGAATTGAAAATAGAATATTCACTATTATGGGAAGGATAATTACAACATTGGGATTACTAATATTATCACAGTTAACAAGTAAAAGTAATCTAATAATACCAATCATAGGTTTAATATTGATGGGTATAGGCTTAGGTTTATTTTATCCTCCTACAATTAAAAGATTTATGGCAAGTGTAAATGAAAAAAATTATGGAATGGCAACAGGTCTACTTTCAACAATGACATATACTGGCCAAACCATGAGTCTAGGTATTATGTTATATATTTTTACAATATATCTGGGAAATGTTCAAATCACAGAATCCAACTTTCCAATATTTATATTAAGTTTAAAAACAGCATTTATAGTATTTGCAATTTTAAGCGGATTTGGTATAATAGTTTCAATATTTATAGATCCCATACACAAAAAAAATATAAGGTGATTAAAAATTAAATTATAGATAAAAATAGATATATAAAAAAAAAATTTATAATTTAATTTTAAATAAGATTTATTTTTATTTAAATTATTATTTGATATATCCTTTTTTTTATAGATTTTTTTTTTATTTACATTATTTTCCCATTTTTTTTTATCTTTATGTTTCTAATATTTGTTTAAGATCATTGGATATTATTTCACTTTCTTTGTTAATTCCAATAATATTAATTTTATCTGGACTTTGCACACCTATACCTAGTTCAGCTGCTCTTTTTATTTGTTCTAATTCAAATACCTGACTATTTAATATATTATTTGTTGTATTATATTGTCTTAATATTACTATTCCAACTGCATCAATTGCAATTCTATCATCTGACATTAAAAGAAGATTAGGTGTAACTATATCTCCCTTTTCAGGGCCTTTATTTATAAATGCTTTAATTGCATCCATTAATATTAGATCTGTATTGTAATAATTGTTTATTTCTGCAATCATTAATTTGATATGGTGATGTATGGAGTTCTTCCATATAATTATAGGTACTTCCTGGGATTTTCTTTGCAACTATTCCAACAGAATTTTTAAGTGATAAAGTAAAAATACCACCAAATCTATGGGATTTAAGACAACATGTTTGAACAATCTTATCAGATTCTTTAAATATCTTAGAAATATAGAAACCATTCATCCAATGATTTCCATTTTTTTTAATTTCCACCCAATTATTAATATCTTCTTCATCTAAAATTCTAACTTCAAAATCTTCCTTTTTTGCAATATCCATTACCCCCCCGTGTTTCTAATACAGTTCTAGTATCTCCCATTCCACTTCTTTCAGCTAAAATAATTTTTTCAGATCCAATCTTTTTAATTGATTTAACAAGGGTTTTAAGTGTATCTGGATGTGTGGTTGCAGGAAAGGGATCTGCACTATTAAAATTAGCTTTAAAACCAACTTTTTTAGATTTAAAATCTGATATATCAAAATATTCCAATAATTTTTTTATACCTTCTACTCTTTTATTGGTTTTTAATAGGAATACTGTTCCAGTGTCATCTGACATTAAAATCCCTCCATAGTATTATATTTATAGATTTTTATATTAATTTAATCTTCTATTAATAGATAATAAGAGAAAGAATTTTTAAAAATTTCAAAAAAAAACTTATAATGATAAAATATATTTTAAATAATAAAATATCAAAGTTTTATCTGACTTTATTTTCTAATTAACTTAATATAATAAATTAATTTTGTTTTAATTACCCTAATCTACAATTATATGGATTAAATAGATAATATATATAAAATAAAATAAAATTTAGTTTTTTATATATAAATAGTATATAAAAAAAATTTTTTGTAGGGATATATTTTTTTTTTAGAAGGTTTTAAAACTTTTAATTATTTATTTTTTAGCTGATGATCCAACTAATTCTTCTTCTATAATTGTTTGGCCGTGTATATGTGGGGATATACCATTTAAAATATCTTTTAAATATTTTCCAGTGTAACTATTAGTTTGGGATATTTCCTCTGGTGTTCCTTCGGCCACAACAAGACCACCTTCATCTCCTCCTTCAGGACCTAGATCAATTATATAATCTGCAGTTTTTATAACATCTAAATTATGTTCAATTACAAGTACTGTGTTACCTGAATCTCTTAATCTTCCAAGTACATCTAATAATTTTTTAATATCTGCAAAATGAAGTCCTGTTGTTGGTTCATCAAGTATATATAATGTTTTACCAGTACTTTGTCTGCTTAATTCCTTTGCAAGTTTAACACGTTGAGTTTCTCCTCCAGAAAGTGTTGTTGCAGGTTGTCCTAGTTTTATATATCCTAAACCTACATCATCAAGTGTTTTAAGTTTTTTATATATTTTAGGAATATTTTTAAAGAAATCTAAAGATTCCTCAACAGTCATTTCAAGCACTTCTGCAATATTTTTACCTTTATAACGTACATCTAATGTTTCTCTATTGTAACGTTTACCATGACAAACCTCACAAGGCACATATACATCTGCTAAAAAGTGCATTTCAATTTTAATAATTCCATCACCACTACAAGCTTCACAACGCCCGCCTTTAACATTAAAACTAAACCTTCCAGGTTTATAACCTCTATTTTTAGATGCTAATGTCTGTGCAAATAATTCCCTTATATATGTAAATACACCTGTATATGTTGCTGAATTTGAACGTGGTGTACGACCAATAGCAGACTGGTCAATAATAATGGTTTTATCTAAATATTCAATACCCGTAATATTATCATGTTTACCAGCAAGCATATTTTT
>JAQVTJ010000041.1 GCA_028700095.1 Methanobacterium sp.
AAATTGATATTTAATTGTATATTTAAGTTATTTTTATATAATATGGTTATATAATAATTTATTTTTCTTTTTATCTGTTCTACATTATAATCATAAATTTATTAAGAATATTACAAATAGTATATCGGGATATACTTTAAAAAAAATCATTATATTATTAATTTTTTTTTTAATGTTAATTTTAAATATTTTATCTACTAAATATATAGAATATAGTCTACTTTATTATTGGATGATATGGTATTTTATCCAATAAATTGCTTAATCAAGGATTTTAGAGTTTTTTTTATTAAAATTGTAAAAAAATTATATGGAACGGATAGGATGGTTGTACATAAATACAAAAAGGCAAGTTTTGCAGCAGGCTGTTTTTGGGGCGTTGAAGCTATATTTAGAAGTCTTAAAGGTGTTATATCTACATCGGTGGGTTATATGGGGGGAATAATAGATGATCCAACATATGAAGATGTTTGTTTAGGTTTAACTGGACATGCTGAAACTGTAGAGATCATATATGATCCATTTAAGATATCCTATAAGAAATTACTTGAAACATTCTGGAATAAACATGACCCCACAACAAAAAACAGACAAGGACATGATATTGGAAGCCAATATCGTTCTATTATCTTCTACTATGATAATGAACAAAAAAAACTTGCAATGGAATCAAAGAAAAAACTTGAAGAATCTGATAAATATAAACAATCAATTGTAACTGAAATTATTCCAAAAACAACATTCTATCCCGCCGAAGATTATCACCAACAATATCTTGAAAAACATGGAAAAAGGTTTTGTGGAGTTTAATGCCCCATAATTTCATATTTAAATAAGCCCACAATATAATTTAAATATTAATATTGTATAAATACATCTAAAAAAAATTATTAAATGGTGCTAATGTTGTTAGATGAGAATGAGATTAAAAAATTTTTTAAACAGGATAAATTAGCAAAATATCTTGGAATAGAACTTGTAGATGTTTTAGATGATGGAGTTATTGCAAAATTAGATATTCAAGATGAACATTTAAATTCTATAGGCACTGTTCATGGAGGAACTATATTTACACTTGCAGATTTCACATTTGCTGTAGCTGCCAGTATCCAAGGAAAAATAAGTGTAGCATTCAATGTTAATATCTCATTTATGAAAGCAGCAACAAATGGAACATTAACAGCTAGGGCAAAGAAAATATCATTAAACCCCAAGATAGGAAGTTACACAGTAAATGTATATGATAATAAAGGAGATATTATTGCTATATTTCAGGGAATGGCATATATAAAAAAATGATAAAATTAATATATAATTAAATTTATTTTTCATACCACACTTTTCAATACCCAAAAAAAAATAATATTTTTTTATATATTTGGAATTTTACTTTTGATATTATTAATTATACTTTTTCGAATATTATCTGGAAGAGATCTAAATGTTCTGGGTTTCATTGTTCCAAAGTAAGGATCTTTAAATATAAGTCCTTTAAATTTAACTACATGGTTATATCTTGGAATATAATGCCAATGTACATGGGGATTAGGTGGAACATTAAGATATGAATCATTCATAAGAGAACCCCAATTAGCTACTGTGACATTAAAACATTTTTTAACACTATATTCTAGTTTAAATACAAGCCTACCAAAATCAAGCCATTCATCACATGTAAGTCCTGAAAGCTCTTTTTCAGGCCTGTTTAAAGCTACAACACATGTTCCAATATTACTTTGTTGTGGAGCAAGGAAAACAGTCCAATATTTAGTTTTGAAAATAAAATTCCCAAAATTATATTTCTCAAGTTCTTTACAATATTCACACTCCAATAATAAAACCTCCTTATTAAACCAACCCATATCCTGATACTCTTCCATCCTCATATTTTATATATCTCGATGTCATTTGTATTAAATATTAGATCAAATAACACATTATATTATTACATATAAAAGAAGGTGGAAATAATGTCATTTAAAAAAGAAGAATTAGAAGATTTAGAAGAACAACTTGTACTTCTTTATAGATTTGTATCACAAAACAACACACTTAAAAAATTTTATTATGAAGGTGTAGATATTAAACCTTTATTTAATGATAAAACAGGAATATTAACAGGATTAGTTAAGAATGAAGAATCAGAAGAAATATTAAAGACATGTATAATGGAAATTGAAGATACAAAGCAAGAAAAATTAAAAGAATTCCATGAAGTACTTGATTCCTATGATATGGAAGTACTTTTCAAAAAATATGGGATGAGTGGTGTTGAAGATGTTGATAAACTTGATATAAAAAGATTATTTGGATCATTATAAAAATAAAATTTTAATGTTCTTATAATTTTTTTAAAAGATTATTCCATTCCATATCAAGGATAATTAATAGTGGCAATTTTTTTGTAACTTCTAATAACATATTTTATACCTATTTTTTTTTATACTAATTATAAACAGACTAAAAAAGATTGTTAATTTAAAAATATACGACTTAAATATATTCGATAAAAATAGTTCCAAATAAAATTATTTTAAGTTATAAAAAAAAAGTAGAACGGGCCCGACGGGAATTGAACCCGCGGCAACTCGGTTAAGAGCCGAGCGCTCTGCCAAACTGAGCTACGGGCCCTGAATAAATATTATACAAATAACTGAAACTTTTTACTTATAATATAAATTTAAAAACTTATAATAAAATACATGTTTTTTTAATCATATTGAATCTTCCATTTAAATACTTTTGTTTTTACATCATTGACCAAATATAATATTTTGTATAAAATTACCTTTTTTTATTATCTAAAATTTATATTCTAAATACATTCTTTTTGTATATTGTAAAAACATGTCCTTTATATAGATATCATACTATAATCATACAAATATATGGGCTTAGATAATTTTTCTAAAAGAGAGGTACAATATCCATATGCCTATCTACCTCTTCCTATAATATCTTAACAGTAACAGTTATTTAAAATCCCACTAATATTTGTAATCAATTTTATTAGAGTTGGATAAAATATAAAGTTTACCAATATACAAGATATTTAAAATTGAATTAAATAAATAGTATATAAAATAATATATTTTATTTTTAAATATATTTCCTTACCCCATTTTACTATGTATTAATTTGAATTTATTTATGGTTTTAAAAATATTATTAATTAGAATATCATCTTTTTTATAACAAAGTTTATAAACCTGTAAAATAATTATTAACTAATTTTTATTTTTATATAATATCAAATAGTTATGGTTAGGTTTTATATATATATAATAGTTTAATATGTTAATGAATATAATAAAAAAAATAAGAAAATTAAGTTTTTCTTTAAGATTACACACGGTTGTGATAATAAATGGCAGGAATTGTAGGATATGGAGTTTATATACCTTCATATAGGATAAAAGTACAGGAAATAGCAAAAGTTTGGGGTGATGACCCTAAGGCAATATCAAGAGGACTTATAGTACAAGAAAAATCTGTTCCAGGTCCTGATGAAGATACAGCAACAATATCTGTTGAAGCTGCACGAAATTCCCTTAAAAGAGCATTAATTGATCCTCAAAAAATAGGGGCAGTATATGTGGGTTCAGAATCACACCCATATGCAGTCAAACCAACAGCAACAATAGTTGCAGAAGCTGTACAAGCAGCTCCAGAAATGACAGCAGCAGATCTTGAATTTGCATGTAAAGCTGGAACAGCCGCTATACAAATATGTATGGGACTGGTGGATTCTGATCTTGTTGAATATGGTCTGGCAATTGGTTCTGATACAGCACAAGGAGCACCTGGAGATGCACTTGAATACACTGCATCTGCAGGCGGAGCTGCATATGTTATTGGTAAAAAAAATACCCTTGCAGATTTTAATGGAACATACAGTTTCACAACAGACACACCTGATTTCTATAGGAGAGAAGGAAAACCATACCCAAAACATGGTGGAAGGTTCACAGGAGAACCAGCATATTTCAAACATGTGCTTTCAGGTGCAAAGGGATTATTTGATAAATTAGGGACAGAAGCTTCAGACTATGAACATGTTATATTCCACCAGCCCAATGGTAAATTCTATATAAGGGCTGCTAAAAAACTTGGATTTAACGAGGAACAATATAAAACAGGTTTACTAACACCTTTAATTGGAAACACATATTCTGGTGCAACACCACTTGGACTTGCTGCAGTACTGGATATTGCCCAACCCGGAGATAGAATAATGGCAGTATCATATGGTTCAGGAGCAGGAAGTGATGCTTTCAGTATAAAAGTAAATGACCGTATAGATGATGTAAGAGATAATGCACCCCATGTAACAGATATGGTTAGTAAAAAAACCTATGTTGACTATTCAGTTTATGCTAAATATAAAGGAAAACTTAGAATGGCATGGATGTCTTAAACTAACTTTTTAAAAAATTCAAATATATAAGAAAATAGAAATAAATTGAAATTTATGATTCAAATGTTTACTAAACATATTATAAATTGTTTAGATATTATGGAGGAATTTAATTGAGAGATGTTGCAATTATAGGAGTCTCACAAACCAAGTTTGGAGAACTCTGGGAAGTATCATTTAGGGATATGATAACAGAAGCTGGAATGAAGGCAATTAATGATGCAAACATCGAGGGAGATGAACTTGATGCCATGTATGTTGGAAATATGTCAGCAGGTCTTTTCGTTGAACAGGAACATATAGCATCATTAATAGCAGATCATGCAGGTTTAACACCTATTCCCTGTGCAAGGGTTGAAGCCGCCTGTGCATCCGGAGGTCTTGCTTTAAGAAATGGTATAATGGCTGTTGCATCAGGATATCATGATATAGTTATATCTGCAGGTGTTGAAAAGATGACAGATGTTGTAGATCCCACACCAGCAATAGCTACAGCATCAGACCAGGAATGGGAAGCACAACAGGGAGTTACTTTTCCCTCACTCTATGCTATGATGGCAATACGTCACATGTATGAATATGGAACCACAAGAGAACAACTTGCAATGGCATCTGTAGTAAGCCATAAACATGGAGCTAAAAACCCATTAGCACAATATCCTATGGAAATAACAGTAGATCAAGTTTTAAATTCAAGTATTGTAGCAGAACCTCTTAGATTACTAGACTGTTCACCTGTTAGTGATGGGGCAGCAGCTATAATTTTATGTCCTGCAGAAGATGTAAGGAAATACACAGACACACCCATTTATGTTAAAGCATCTACCCAAGCATCAGGAACAATAGCATTACATGATAGAAGAGATATAACAACCATAGATTCAACTGTACATGCTGCTAGAAAGGCATATGAAATGGCAGGTATGACACCAAAAGATATTGGCGGTGTAGAAGTACATGATTGTTTTAGTATAAATGGACTTCTAGCTATTGAAGATCTGGGGTTTGTTGAAAAAGGTCAAGGTGGTCCTGCAATAGAAGATGGATTAACTGAACTTGATGGACAAATACCTGTCAACCCATCTGGAGGTCTTAAAGCAAGAGGACATCCATTAGGTGCCACTGGAATAGCACAGGCAGCAGAAATTGTCTGGCAATTACGTGGAGATGCGGGTAAAAGACAGATTAAAGGTATTGAAGTTGGTATGACCCATAATATTGGTGGTACTGGTGGAACAGCAGCTGTTCATATACTTTCAAGATAAAATTATTTTTTTAAAATAAAAATTTAAAAACAAATTATTTAGGTCTTAAATGACCTAAATATAAATTTATTATTTTTTTTTAATATATAGATATTATTATAATTCTTCTAAAAATAGGTAAATTTGAATAGTTTTTCTATACAATAATATTTATACTTTTCAGATTCATTAAAAGATTTGTTATAAAACATACTATTGATTTTAGGGTCTTAGATTTTTCATGTGTCGGTAAGTTTTTAGAGGGCTTTTTTGGTGTTGTAGCCTGTTGTTGTAGATGAGTACTTGCTAATACATTTATTAATGGTGGTTCTTTTTAGCTGATTCAGGTATATATTTTATATGAATTTCTTTAAACATAGTCCTAATTTGTATAATTTAAAAAAACCTTTAATTTTACTATTCATAGGTTTTTATTTCTCAATTTGCTTATTTTTAGTATCTAATTTTTTTTAGGAAATATTTTCTTGATAGGCTTTGTTTTTAAAGATTTTAACATAGGCACCTTGTTTTTTAAACACTTAATAAACATTGTAGTACTATACTCATCCTCATTAAGCATAGTAGTTCATACTAATTATTCTTGAATTGGAAATAGACTCGATTTTGAACCTCTAGTTAATAGATTTAATTCTTTTAATTTATTGGATTTTCCAGATAATGGATAAATCTTATAAATATAACTTTAGATGGGGATATTCTGTGGATAGATTTTAATTCTAGTGGCCTAGATTCTGTTTCAAACATCATATACGTCTCCATATAATATACGCTATTTTTTTAGTAGATTTACTTTAATCATCAAAAAATCATTTTTTTTATCAATTCCTAACAAAAATTTTATATTTTTAGAATGTAATATAATGTAATAGAATTCTTTAAATTGAATTAACCATATAATTAATTACAAAAAAAATTGGAATTTTTTTTAGTTAATGTCTTGATAAAAAAAAGGAGTTGATGTAAATGGATGAAAATAAAAAGAAAAAAACTGAAGAGGAAATGGATGAGGTTAGTTGGGCAACAGCAGAAGAAGAAATGAAGGAAGTTGCACCTCCTGATCTCCTTGAAAAAGAAGATCCGGAACTGCTTAAAATTTATGGAAATATTAAGGTCAACCCTCCAGGATCTGGTGGGGTAAAACTGAAAAGTAAAAATAAATAAAAAAATTTAATAATTTTTTCTTTTTTCATATTGGGTTTTTTTAGGGTTTTATATGTTAGTCTTAGTGGTTTCCATGGTTATTATTGAATTGGTTAAGTTCAGGGTAATAATCTAGTATGTTCACCACGCAAGGTTTATTATTTAACTTGAAAATGTTTGTTATAACTATGGGCTTCTCTGCATTGTTTTGTTATGTAAGTAGTGGAATGTTAAAGTTGGAATTTAAATGTTTTGCTTGTATAATATGATTTATTATGTTTATAATCCCATGCACAATCAATCATGGTTTTTAGCATGTTTTTGATGAGTTTTATAACTTTATGTGATTCTAATATTTTATTATATTATGTTCATGGAATCATTTTAACCATAAATATGGTATATGTGAAAATTAATAAAATTAGATCCATATTCTTTACATGAAAATAGCTGTTCTGTTTATCCTCAACAACACGTTTTTTTAAAACATGTTGAAAAATTTACAATTAAGAACAAACATAGACTATTTTTAACTAAATTGTCTAAAAAGATCCAATACACAGCTTTTCATCAGAACTAAACAAATTTCTAATTAAACTATCTTTTTTCATAACAAAAATATATAAAATATACATATCTTATTTTAAACATTAATATGCTTAATAAGACATAATTAAAGCTCTCAAAATAATATTTAATAAAAATTTGAAAAAGATATAAAATATCTAGAGTATTAGATGTTTTTTAAATTTTGTACTATTGGGCAATGATTTTTTTTCCAGGTGCTGATTCCTCCTGAAATATTTTTGAGATCTGTGAAACCAGATTTTTCCATTATTTTAATTGCATCTGAACTTCTGCGACCAGAATGACAATAAACTATATATTTTTTATTTTTATCCAAATTTTCTATTTCTTCTTTGAAATCTTTAGATTTATAATTAATATTCATAGAATTTTCAATATGGGATTCATTATATTCTTTAGGAGTTCTAACATCAAGGATAATTAAACTTTCCTTATTATTAGTATTAATTAGTTCGCGTGCTTCTTCTGGTTTAATATCATTTTTATCATTTCTTCTAATTTTAAACATATTAAAAACCCTATAATATTTGATATCTAGATTTTTTATTATTTTATTATGTTTATATATCTTTTGAGAGAATTTAAAAAAAGGTGTAAGTTATTTAAAAAAAAGGTAAAGATATTTAACAGGATTTTCCTGTTAATTTACATCATAGGAGGCATGCCACCAGGCATTCCACCCATACCTTCCATTCCACCTTCTGGCATAGGTGTTCTTGTGGATGCTATCATATCATCGATACGTAGTATCATTTCTGCAGCTTCTGCAGCAGATTGTATGGCCTGTTTTTTCACCCTTTTAGGTTCAATAACTCCGGCTTTTTTCATGTCTGTTACATTACCAGTGAATACATTTAATCCCATGTATGGAGATTTTTCATGTGCTGCTCTTAAATCAACTAATGCATCGATACTGTCGAGTCCGGCGTTTTCTGCTAGTGTTTTTGGTACAACTTCTAATGCAGCTGCAAATGCTGCTATTGCTAATTGTTCCCTTCCACTTATGGTGTCTGCGTAGTCTTTTAATTCTTTGGCTATGGCTATTTCTGGAGCGCCTCCACCAGCTACTACTGTACCATCTTCTACTGTTGCTGCAACTACTCCTATTGCATCGTCAACTGCTCTTTCAACTTCCTCTGCAACGTGTTTGGTACTTCCTCTGAGTATGATTGAAACAGCTTTAGGATCTACACAGTCTTCAACAAATAATAATATTTCATCGAATATTTTCTTTTCATATACCTGTCCTGCTATTCCAAGATCTTCTGGTTGTAGGTCTTCTAGGTTGGTTGCAACCCTTGCACCTGTTGCTTTTTCTAATCTTTCTATGTCAGATTTTCTAACCCTTTTAACTGCAAGTATACCTTCTCTTGCAAGGTAATGTTGTGCTAGGTCATCTATACCTTTCTGACAGAATAATACATTTGCTCCGCTTGCAATAACTTTATCAACCATGTCTTTTATCAT
Source organism: Methanobacterium sp. (assembly GCA_028700095.1). Classification (GTDB taxonomy): domain Archaea; phylum Methanobacteriota; class Methanobacteria; order Methanobacteriales; family Methanobacteriaceae; genus Methanobacterium_B. Next base: position 8,878 of record JAQVTJ010000041.1, read on the forward strand.
GTTTTCTTCTTGTTCTATGAAAGCAGCCATCTGGGATGGGTCTGTGAGTTTTATTTTTGCATCGGTTTCTAGACTTTTAACTTCTATTGGATATTTTAAAAGTGCTATTTTAGCATTTTCTACTTTTTTTGGCATGGCTGGGTCTAGTCTACCTTTGTCTATTACAACACCGTTTACTATTTGTGATTCTTCAACTGTTGCACCTTGGATTCTGTTGATGTTTATATGTTTTTTATCAACTTCCCCATCTTCTTCCACCATTTGAACAGCTTTTACAATTAGCTCTGCTAATGGTTTTCTTGCTTTTTCTGTTCCTTTTCCAGTCATTGCTGTCATTGCAATGCTTAGGAGTGTTTCACGGTCTGCTGCATCAATTGATATTTTGTCTAATATTTCCTGTGCTTTTATTGCTGCTTTCCTGTAACCCATGGATATTATTGTTGGATGGATTTCCATTTCAAGTAGATCTTCAGCTTTTTTTAGGAGTTCTCCTGCAATTATAACTGCTGTTGTTGTTCCATCTCCAACTTCATCTTCTTGGGTTTTTGCAACTTCAACTAACATTTTAGCTGCTGGATGTTCAATATCCATTTCTTTAAGAATTGTTACACCATCATTGGTTACAACAATGTCTCCAAGACCATCAACAAGCATTTTATCCATTCCTTTAGGACCTAATGTTGTTCTTATGGTTTCTGCAAGTGCTTTACCTGCCATTATGTTCATTCTTTGAGCGTCTCTTCCCAGAAGTCTTTCTGTACCTTCTGGTAGTATTATAATTTGTTGGCCTTGGCCACCTAACTGTGCCACAATATCATCTCCTTTATTTCATTTTGTTATCTTGCTATGTATTTTATCAGTGGGTTAGAGGTTCTATAAATAGTTTTTGGTCATTTTCTATTTAAAACAAGTTATTAAATCTACCTGTCCTTAAAAAACTATTAATATTCCTTGTAATACTGTTTAAAATACTTAAACATTTTCAATATTCTAGTTTAATCATAATATAAATTATGAAATTGAATAGTTTTGGAATTATTTGTAGATTTAACTATATGAATTATTTATTAATAAATGATTCAATAGCATTATCTACAACATTAATTATTGCATTTTTTAGTTTTTCATTCTTTCCATCTGTTACAATTGGTATATTGTCACAGTAAATCACTTCAAGACCTGCTTCAAGAGCATCTTTGGTTGCCACATCTACTGCTGCTGCTTTTAATTCTGTAAGCATAACATCAGCTTGATCTATATGTTTTTGTATATCTTTTTGTAGTAATGGTCTGTTAGAAAGATGTGGTGTGGTTCCAACTACTTTACAACCATGGAAATCTTGAAGATGTTCTATTAACACATCTTTAATTGAATCAGGTGCTGTTGTGGCAAAAAGTACATTTTTACCTTTTATATCACCTAGTGGTTTTGGCCTGAAAACTGTTGGTATAACTGTTGCTGTAGGATTTATTTCTTTAATGAATTTTTCGATTTGTTGAACTTTTTTATTACTAGCCATGGGTTCTTCGCACATGGTTAATATTATAAGATCTGCTAGGCCAATTCTAAATGGTCCAAAGAATTTTTCAATATTTAATATTGGCTGATTAACACCTACTAGTACTATATGTTTATCTGTTTTTATTGGTGGAATAGCTGCTCCACTTCCTTCAATAATAACAAAATTTGAATCTACAGTATTGGCAAGTTCTGTTCCTTTTTTCATATTGGTTATGAACACATCACCAACCATACCACCACCACATCTTCTACAACCAATTGTAAGAATACGGCTCATTAATGCATCTTCCCAGTGGTCTGAGGCAGCATGCACACCTTTATTAGATTGTTCCATTAAATATTCTGGTGTTATTTCAATTTTATCCCCATGGACAATTTCAGGTTCTTCTGGCCCTCCACGGCCCATTGCAACTACACAAGGATTATAATTTTTTTTATCAATTAATCTAGCGGCATATGCTGATACTGCTGTTTTCCCTATTCTTTTACCTGTACCAAGAATTTTAAGGGAAGGTTTTTTTAAAACTTCATGTTCTGTGATAGGATAAAATTTAAAATCTGGCCCTTCATAGGGTATTCCAAGTGAAAGCACAACTGTTGCGATTTTAAACCTTTTAGAATAATCCACTATGGGTTCGTCTGATAGGTCCATTACAACATCAACATTATATTTCTTTATAATATCTCCTATTTTTGTATATGGTATTTTATGATGATCTTCACCAAAATAAACAGGTTTACCAAGCTGTTTAGTAATTCCTTCCTCTGATGAATCTCTTAATTTTTCTGTACCTCCAATAAATACAACTGCCACAACCTCTTGATGTTCAAGACTATCAAGCATATCAAGGGCAGATTTTGTTACTGGGAAATAGTGTTCTCCATCAACTAAACATAGCATTCTTCTTAGGGGTTTCATTTTCAATAACACTCCATTGAATGTTTATTTAAATATAATAAAGCAAAAAAATTTTGTTTGTATATAAAAAAATATACATTTTAATATACTTTTTTTAAAATATACATTAATTAGATTAATTTTATATTTTAATATAAATAATATTTACATTATAATTGAATAATTTTGATAGTAAAGTTTCATTAAATAGGATAAGTTATAAAAATTTTACAGGTAACAATCTGCTATATTTTAGGTTTTACATTGTTATTTTTTGGTTTTGATATCTTAAAGCACCATCATCTTGAAATTTAACTAATTCCTTTTTAGATCGTTTTACCAGTTCGAAAAGCCCGTTTGAAATATTTGTTGAAGTTCCACCATTATTGTTTGCAATTACTTCGGAAATAGCAGTTGAAAGCACAAAAATAGCATATTTATGTTCGGCTTTTGTTCTGTGTATATGATGAGGACTTATATTGAGACCGATATATTCACTACACTCGTCTTTTACAGGGTATTCGTCTTCAAGATTTTTCAAAACGTATACTAGAAACTGATGTATTTGTATGAGCTCATCCTTGTACATTTTAAAGACACCTTCTTTTTAAGGATTATTCAATATTTCTAATGGCATGTTTATTTATATTTTAATTAGTACCTTAAAAAAAGATATAAGGGTTTTATTGATTTAATTTTTAGTAAAGTTACATGCCTAAATGTGTATGCATAAAAGTTGTGTATCATTACAGATAAAGGTTTTGAATAGAAAGACTAATATTAACCATAAATCAACCTAAAAACCTTGAAAATAAATAATCTGTCATTATAAATTATGTTAAATCATTAACTGGTAATATGTTAAATCATTAACTGGTAAAATATTTAACTTTAAAGGAACTAATCTAAATTTGATAGGATGAAAATAATAAAAATAGAAGAACAGAAAAACCAGGAACTGTTTAAGCGCTCTAAGCTTGATGCAGAAGAAGTTATGGATACTGTAAAAACTATATTAGCTGCAGTAAAAAAAGATGGTGATATTGCACTTAAACAGTATACTGAAAAATTTGATCGGGTATTGTTAGATAATATAAAAGTAGATGATGAAGTAATAGAAAAAAGTCTAATAAATATAGATAAAAATCTTATAAAAGCACTTGAAAAAGCTGCAGATAATATATCAAAATTTCATAAGGCCCAAATACCTGATGAATGGTTTATTGAAATTGAGGAAGGTGTTAAAGCCGGCCAAATTATACGTCCACTTGAAAGTGTTGGTTGTTACATACCAGGTGGTAGAGCAGTTTATCCTTCGACCATACTAATGACAGTTATCCCTGCAAAAATTGCAGGTGTAAAACGTATAATATGTTGTACACCACCACAGCCAGATGGAAGTGTTATGGATGTTGTTTTAGCAGCTGCTAAGGTTGCAGGTGCAACAGAAATTTATAAAGTGGGGGGTGCACAGGCAGTAGCTGCTATGGCCTATGGAACAGAAACTATTCCAAAGGTGGATAAAATTGTTGGGCCTGGAAATATCTATGTAACAGCTGCAAAAAAATTGGTCTATGGAACAGTAGACATAGATTTTCCTGCAGGACCGTCAGAAGTATTGATATTAGCTGATGAAACAGCAAATTCTGATTATATAGTTGTTGGAGCAACCATTCTACATGGTCCACACCAGCTTGCCCAGAAATCTATAAGAA
>JAQVTJ010000001.1 GCA_028700095.1 Methanobacterium sp.
TCCTATCAACTAAGAAATGTGAAGGCATTGGAAAGTGCATTGAAGAATGTCCAACACAAGCAATAAGAATTATAGAGGGTAAGGCATTCAGCTGCATAACTTGTGGTGCATGTGCAGATGCTTGTCCTAACAATTCCATATTAAAGAATAAATATGGAGGCTTTGTAGTCGACAGGGCCAAATGTAATGCATGTGGTGTTTGTGAGATGACATGCCCAGTTAATAATATCAAAATTGAAGAAGGTATTGTAAAAGGTATATGTGCAAGATGCGGTATATGTGTTGAAGCATGTCCAATAAATGCTAGGGCTGATGCACAGGATGTTATTGAGGATAGACAACTTAAATTCCTCGAATCTCTTCATTTAACTATTCAACCAGGTACAAGAGCAGAGAAAAAGGAAGAAAAAGTTAAAAAAATGAATATATGTACAGTTCCTGATAACTGCACTCTTTGTGGAAGATGTGAATATTATTGTCCAACAGGTGCATTAATAGTTGACAATAATTTAGAATGTGAATGTACAGATTGTAGAGTTTGTGAAGATATCTGTCCTGTAGGTGCAATAAAAGATAGAATTATAGATGAAAAAAAATGTACCCTATGCCTTAAATGTGTTACAGAATGTCCTAACAAAGCAATGTATATTGAAGATTTTAAGATTAAAATAAAAGAACCAAAAGATGAGATTAAAGGATCAATTGTCTCATGTCTTAATTGTGGACTCTGTGCAGAGGCTTGTACACATGGAGCACTTCGTATAATAGATGGTAAACTACGATATGATCCAACATTATGTGAAGGATGTGATACAAGGGAATGTCTGGATATTTGTCCAGTAGGTACTCTTAGACTATCTGATGATCCTAATCCTCGTATAAAAGGTTTCTGTGTTTCATGTGGTAAATGTGTTCAATCATGTGATGTTAATAAAGCAAGAATTTTAAAAACAGTTGAATGGGATGGGAATGTTACAGAAGACTGTATATCCTGTGGTATATGTTCAGAAATCTGTCCGAAAGGCGCAATAACTCTTAGAAGAGGTTCAATCGATGTGGATCTTGAAAAATGTGTTCTCTGTGAAAAATGTGGAATACATTGTCCAAAAAATGCCATACCAAGAACAGCAACAATTAAAAAATCTATAAAAGAAGGTTTTAGCTTTGTACAGGATAAACTATGTATGAACTGTAAACTTTGTACTAAACTTTGTCCTGAAGAAGCAATTAAAGAAGATTCAGAAGGTAAAATTGTGATAGATGATCCAAGCTGTATATATTGTGGAGCTTGTTCAAATGCATGTCCTGCCAAAGCAATAATACTTGAAAGAGAATTCGAGGTAACAGAATGAAAGATTTAATCAGAATATTCCTGGAGGGTATAATAACTAATACTAAGAGAATCCTCTTTAAATCAGACAGGGTCACTGATATGGAACTTCGAAACAAAATTCTTGAAGGAAAAATAGTTCCAACAGAGAAGGTTGCAGAGGTTTCATGTATAGGTTGTGGTGGATGTGCCAATGTATGTCCAACTAATGCAATAGAAATGGTTGAACTTCCAGAGCCAATAAAACTTATGGAAGGATTAGTAAAAGATAAAATACCGGTATTGGACAGTATAAAATGTGTTAACTGTTATTATTGCCATGATTTCTGCCCATTATATGCACTTTTCGGAGAAGCAGGAACCATACATCCAAATGATGTTGGAATTATTGAATTAGAAATATCTAAACTATTAGATGAACCAGTTAAGATTTCAGAGGATAAACTTGCTTTTATATCCCAATATCTTTCAGATTCAACCATACTTAAAAAGAGGAAGGAATAGAAATATTCCAATTTCAGATATTAAAAAAAAATGGATTATAAAATATATTACCATAACCTTTAAAGAGGAATGATATGAGCTTAAAATCATATTCACGGGCAAGAGCCGTTCATGTAATGCTTGTTTATACTGGAGGATGCAATGGCTGCGATATAGAGATTGTAAATTGTATTTTCTCACCTAAGTACGATGCAGAACAATATAAGGTCTTTTTAACATGGAATCCTAGGGAAGCTGATGTACTTGTTGTCACAGGTCCTGTTACAAAACATAATGAAAAACCATTAATAGAAATATATAATGCAATCCCTGAACCTAAAGCTGTTATTGCTGCAGGTGCATGTGCTCTAATGGGGGGAGTTTATAAAAATATACATGGAGATATACCATCAGAAGAGATAATGGGTCCAGTAGAGAATATAATCCCAGTAGATGCCAAGATTCCAGGTTGTGCAGTAAGACCAGAAGATGTGTTATCTGGTGTTGTAGCAGCATTACCATTATTATTAGATGCAAAATAATACAAACAATTTATAAAATAAATTTTATTAATATATATATTAAAAGGTGGATTTAATGGAAGAAGATAACAAGATAACCGATAAAAAGGTCATCGAAACAGAAGTTACTATGGGAACAGTACATTCTGCAGCAATAGAACCTTACAGGGTTAGATTATTTGTTGAAGACGAAATTGTAAGGGATGCTGAAATTACAGTTGGAATTAACCACAGAGGTATTGAAAGAATAATGGAAGGATTGCCTGTTGAAAAGGCAAATAGTCTTACAGAAAAAATATGTGGTATATGTTCCAACAGCCATATATGGAATTCTTGTTTAGTTGCTGAGAAAGCAATTGGAATAGAAGTACCAGAAAGAGCCCAATATATAAGGGTTATAATGGAAGAATTAGAACGTCTACATAGTCATATGCTTTATTTAGCCCATGGAAATGAAGTTCTTGGACATGAAACATTTGCAATGAGATTATTCTATATCCGAGAAACAGTAATGGAACTTTTAAGGATTATCGGAGGTAATAGGGTACAATATGGTGTTTCTATTATTGGAGGTATTAGACCACGCTGTGAACTTGATGAAATGAGAATACAAAAAATTAGAGAAGGATTAAACTTAATAGAAGAGAAAATAACAGAATTTGCAGATAGATTTGTTTCTGATCCCATGATAATGTCACGTATAACTGGAGTGGGCGTTTTAACACAGAAACAAGCAATAAAACTAGGTGCAACCGGCCCAACTTTAAGATCTACAGGTGTGGGAATAGATTTACGAAGTGAAATGGAATCATATGCACCATTTGACTTTGATATTATCACCCAGAATGATGGTGATGTTAAATCAAATCTTTTAGTTAGGGTTCTTGAAATTCCTGAAGCTATAAAAATTATTAGACAAGCATTAGATAATCTTCCAGAAGGTAAAATAACTAATAGAAGTTGGGAAATGGTAGATGCACCAATAACCAAAAGTTATATTGAAGTTCCAAGGGGAACATTATATCATTCTTATGCTCTTGAAGATGGTAGAGTAAGAAATTCTATTATTAGAACACCATCAATAGCAAACATAGGTGCAATGCAATATGCAACAATTGGACATCATATAACAGATGCACAGCTTGCAATAGTACAGTGCGATCCTTGTTTCACCTGCACAGATCGTGCAATCCAAATAATCAAAATATAAAAAAAAAGGAGATCATGATGACAGTAATAAATTCCATAATCACAGTAATTGGAACATTAATAGTTGCATTACTAGTAAGTATATGGCTTCCTGGGATTGAGAGAAAATTTATACATGCAAGAATACAGCAAAGAGTAGGTCCTCCAATATCCAGTGTAGGTATAATGGCACCAATCAAATTTTTCTTCAAACAAACAATAATACCCAATTCTCCAATGCCTAGATTATTCAATACCCTTCCCATAATAAGTTTATTATCAATTATAGCTATATTTCTGATAATAATGCCACAACTCTATATATACACTGTACTTACAAGTATAATAGCTGTTGTGGGCCTTTTAAAGGTGGAAGAGGTTATCTATGTATTTATGGGATCACTTTCGAAATCTGTTATGTCCCTTAAAATGCCATTTCCAGATATTGTTAAAGGTGCAAAACATTATAATATCCAAAGATCTTTTTTAGAGGAACTAAGTTCACTTAGAGCATTTAGATTAATAGCTTTCGGATCTTTCCCTTTATATATAGCACTTTTTGTTCCTGTTGTAATGTCTAAAAGCATCTATATAGAGGGTATTGTATTATACCAACAGATAAACGGACCTATACTTTTCACATTAGCAGGAGTTTTGGGAGCAATAGTCTTTTTCATAGGATATATGATACTTTTAAATGAATATCCATTTGCAATTCTAAAAACAAAGGCAGATGTTATTGAAGGTCCTTTAATGGAATATGCTGCTAAATATAGGGCATATTTATATGTTACAAGAGGATTTCTGATGTTTGTATTAGCTAGTGTTTTCACAACATTATTCCTTGGAATTCCACCGAATTTATTCAGCTGGAACATATTTATAACAATAGCAGTAGCATTAATATTCCCAATTTTAATGGCAATTATGAGTGCATTCTCTCCTATATTTACATATAAACAGTTTTATCCAACAGTTGCAGGTTTTTCAATTATTGGGATATTGGCAATAATTTTCACATTCATTTAAACTAGTTGGAATATATCCGAATAAAAACATAGTATAACAAATAAAACTAACTAAAAAACCACAGGTGATGGTAAATGAAGTTCGTTGTAAGACCCATGCATATAATAAGTGTTGGAGGATACATAGTTGAAACACAGTTCCCATTTAGGAACTTAATAGTGGTTAATCCAACAGAAGAACCAATAAAAATTGATATACCTATTTTTACCGAAGATTGGATTGAAGAACATCGTCAGTTGGGTCTTGAAATAACACCATTAACAGAAAAAGAAAGTTTTCTAAGCAATTTCAGAAAGGCTAAGATCAAATTGGATAAACTTAAAAAAGAAAAATTAACTGAAATTAATTAGAAAATTAAATTATACACATACTATAAACAGACCCAACTTTTTTTTTGTTTATAATAAATTTATTTTATATAATCACAATATCTATTGTGATAACGTGTTAGAAACCCTCATGGCCAGTGCAGATGTAAGCATTATGGTTGGAAGTCCCTGTGAATAGGGTACAAGAGAAAGATCCGCAACCCAAAGACCTTCAGGTAAACCTGATGGTTTCATTGATGAAATATCCTCTTTTTTAAGATGAACAGTCCCTCCAAGATGCCCTCCATTATACATTCCTTTTATAAATGGTCCTGAAACTCCAGATGCTTCTAGTATTGTTTTAGCTTTTGAAATTGCTGTATTCATTGTTAATTTATCGTTATCGGTTATTGTTTTTTGTATGGATCCATCATAAGATATGGTTCCTTTCTCTGTGTCTGCAATTTTAATCATAATCCCAACTCTATCATTTATTGAAACATTTCTCCAGGGTTTATGGAAAAAATGGGATAATATATCCAGATAAGGAGATAATATATAATTTTCATGTTTGCTAAACCATGTCATTGGAGGTTCTTTAAGCTGTTTTGCTCCTTTAGAAATTCCTCCAACTGTAAGTACTATGTCAGCCCATAATTTGTCCTGTATTTTAAATCCTGATCTTTTTAATATTTGGGCTGTGCCCACACATCCTGCAGCAAGAATCACAGCATCTGCTTTAACTATTTTTGTTGAAGATCCAGATCTAATTAAAACCCCTGTAACATGTCCTTTTTCAATTAATAATTTATCAACAGGAGAAGATGTATGTATAACAGCACCCATTTTAATTGCTTCATTTAAAAATTGGTTAGAATCCCAGCGAGCACCAGTTAAACATCCCATTTCACACAAACCACATGAATTACATTTATCTAATTTCACAGCTTTTGGTGTGGCTTTAGGATTAAATCCAAGATTTTCCGCGGTTTGATACATTTTATAGGTTAATGGTCTCCACCTTTTCATTGGAATAGCTTTGATATTTAACTTTTTTTCAAGTTCTTCAAATTCAGGACTAAGATCAAGTCCTAACTTTTTAAACCCATGCTCAGTTCTTACCATATTTACACATGATATTGTAGTTGAACCACCAAGGTTTATACCTCTTACAAGCACTAAATCCCTTGCGGATCTTATTATATTCATATGTGGAAATATTCTGTTTATATTACTTTCACCACCAAGAAGACCCATCATCTTTAATGGTTCAACTAATGTTAAATATCTTGTAAAAGGTTTAAAAGGTTTTCCTGCTTCTAATATTGTTATATCATAACCTTTTGAAGCTAATACAAGTGCAGCTGTCCCGCCTCCTGCACCAGAACCCACAATTATTATTTTCATATTTTTTTTATACCACTTTTAATATTCAATATTTATACAAGCTTCACAATTTTTTGATCCATCAGTGATTCTTTTAAGAAATTTCATATCCATTTTATTATTTAAACCCTTTAAAACACCTTCATCTGCAGCACTCATTATTTCACATGTTTGGGAAGTGTAATGATTGGCAAGTGCACAGGATTTAACCTTAAGCATTAATTGTTTTTCTTCTTTTTTTATAGTAAATTTTACTCCCAATACTTTGTATAGTATATGTGCTGTTGCAATTGTTTCGTTTATATTATTATCTATATTTAGACGTTTTTTTGTTTCACATCCTAATATATAGCCTGCTTTGAACATTTCTGTTCTGCCTATTTTTAAAGCTTTTTTAAAACCTAATGTTTCTATTAATATGTTTACATGGAGATTATGGTTTGCTGCCATAATTGCTCTGCGTTCTTCAAGTTTTCCTTTAGAGGGGTTTTCTATAGAATATGGTGAAATGGAATATTTATCCATAAGTATATTAAAATGGGTGTTTGTTAAATTAGATAATCTTTCTAATTCATTAATTAGAATAGAATCTGGTGTCCAATATGAAAGAAATTTTAGTTTAATATTCATTTTTATTGGCCTTCCCATCCTAAGTAAAGTATTTTATTTTGTTTTAATTCTTTTGTTAGTTTTTCAATAAATTTATCATCATAAATATTATTTAAAAGATTTTTGTGACGTTTTAAAATATTTTCTCTTTTTAATTTTAAGTTAGCAGTTAGATCACCATTTTCTATTGTGAGATCATTTCTAAGTATTAGCCAACGTTTTATTTTCTCAGGATTTGAGAGTTTTGAATTCATATCTTCCATTTCCATAACTATTTTTTCATAGTTAATTGTTTTATCAACCCATATTAGGGCGGTACAATAAGGTTTTTCATCTCCAACTACCATAACTTCAGATATTCCTGGAATATGTTTTATTAGACCTTCAATTTTAAGGGAACTTATATTTTTTCCATAGGAATTAACTATTAATTCTTTTTTTCTTCCAATAATAACTAAACTGCCTTCCTCTGTTAAATATCCGTAATCTCCTGTGTAAAACCAGCCATTTTGTAGTGATAAGTTTTTATGGTTATTATTGAAGTAGCCTGAGGTGACTTGAGGGCCTTGTACAAGCACTTCTCCATCTTTATTTATTTTAATATTTGTATGTGGTAGAGGCTCTCCAAATGTACCTATCCTATTTGATCCTAATTTATTGATGGTTAAAAGAGGTGCTTCTGTTAAACCATAAGCATTATAGATTTGAATATCTAAGTCATTAAAACTATATAATAACCCAGTACTTATAGGGGCAGAACCCACTATTAACTGGGTGCAAATATCAAGACCTATCTTTTTAAGGATGGTTCTTTTTAATATTTTACGTAGTATACCTTTTAACATACCTTCATTGATATTTAGATATCTCCAATACTACTTTCCAAGATTTTTGTCCAAATCTTTTCATAGAATCTGGGCACTGAGAAAAATATTGTTGGTTTAACTTGTGGTAAGCTCGTCTCAAGATCTTTAAAATTTTCTAAAAAATACAGATACAATGGAGCCGGAGCATAATATGGTGAATATGTACCTAAAATACCTTCAACCACGTGATTCATAGGTAAAAATGAAAGATATGAAATTTTCTTATTTCTATCAGCCCATGGTGGCATGGAAGATATATATTCTGCCATCCATCTTAAATTGCCATGGGTGAATGAAACACCTAGAGGTTTTCCAGTTGTTCCTGATGTATATCTTATAGTTGCAATATCATCAAAATTAACAGGTGCAAATATATTATTAGATTTCTTTGCATTTTTGTTTCCTATAAATTCTTTCCATGATAAAATATTAGATGGAATTTTAATATTCTCATTACAGAAGGATATAATATAATTTCCTAATTTCATATCATTTAAAGAAGTTAATAAATTTGGAGCGCCAATAAATATTATTTTCGCACCACAATCCTTTATTATTTCATTAATTTCATTTACTGGACTTGTATAATATATTGGAACATTTACAGCACCTACTAATCCAATAGAAATATCTAATATAAGATATCGGGTGGAATTAAATCCTATGACTGCAATTTTATCACCGGGATTGATTCCAAGATTTTTAAGAGATCTTACTCCTTTTAAAATATCATTTATAATATCGGATTTTTTTCTTTTAAGAAATTGCCCCTCTACAATATCATAATATTGTACAGGTCTACTTTTACTTTTTAACCTAAATAAGACTTGTTCATGAACTGTGCGTTGTGACCTATGAAAAAAACCATTATAAATCGCATAATCAAGTATTATATGCATAAATTTCTTCAATTGTAGTGTGTAGGATCCGAGAAATTTCTGTGTATTATCTCTTGAAAATTTTCTATCTTCATTCATATAAGGTGCAAGTTCAACTATGGTTTTACCTAGACCCTCAGAATTTTGGCCTAGATACTTTAATATAGTTACAATTTTAGGGTTTAAAAGAGAAATAGGCAGAAAAAAGGGTTTGGAAAGCTTTATATTCATATTAGTTAGGGTCCAATCTTGAATATAATATAAAAAATCTTCTATTGTAGGAAGAGAACTGTAAGGAGCTGTAAGATGGAATGTTTTATTTTCTGTGTTTTTATCAAATGTTAATTTCACAACAGATTCAGCAACATAATCCACTGGAACAATATTAAGTTTAGAATCCTTAGAAACAGGTAATAAATGTAATTGGTTATTTAGATAGAGACGTATAAGAACATAAATAGTATTAAAAGTTTTAATATAACCTGTTTTAGAATCACCAATAATCATTCCAGGTCGAAATATTGATACGGGTAGATTAGAATTTCTTACCTTTAATTCTCCTTCATATTTACTTCTTTCATAGTTACTTAAAAATCCATATTCATCTGTAAGAATATCTTCAAATATAATATCCTTTTGACCACCTGCAACATAAGCTTTGGATAAATAAGAGAATCGTTTAATGTCATGGTTTTTATTAATATCCTCTGCAAATTTAAGTAAATTCAAAGTTCCTTGTACATTAACTTTTCTAAGATCATCTAATGGCATATTTAATCGTATATCTGCTGCAGCGTGGATTATATGGGTTATATTATTTAGTAAAAAATTATATTCATAAGAATTTAATCCAAGGTTTTCTTTTGTAATATTTCCATTAACTAAATATATTTTATTTTCATCTATATTATCATCATTAACTTTTTTTATTCCCTTAATCTCTTCTATTAACTCTGGAAATTCCCACCATACCCTGGTTAGATGTTTGTAGGCATCATCATAATTTTTTCCCCTAACTAAAACTACTATATTAACATTATATTTTTTTATTAATTGCTGAGCAATTTGTGTGCCTAAAAAACCAGTTGCTCCAGTTAAAAAAATAATATCCTTCAAATTCCCACATTCCATCCATTTTTCTCTAAAAATTCCTTAAGTAGAACATGATTTTTCTTTGATTTCTTTAAATGTTCAATAAAACCTTTATTTATTTTATTATGATTATTTATTGGATTTTTAAAAAGATTATCAACACAGTTACTTAAATGATTCCAGATATCTTTATTTTCTTTGTAAATATACTCTATAAAATATTCATCATACAATCCAAGATCTTTATATAATGTTTTAAGACGCAGGTCATGCCCAACTGCTATTTGGGGAATGCCTGCTTCAAGGGATAAAACAGCTGTATGGTACCTGGATGTTATAAGAAAATCAATATTTCTTAATATTGCTATAATATGGGATGCATTGAATTTTTTTGATGAAAATATCCTTATATTTTGTGGATATTTCATTTTATTTACAATATTTTCTGCCAATGCTTCATCAAGTTCTTCCATACATATAAATATTATTTCCTTTTGATATGTTTCAATTATTCTATCTGCTTCAGCTGCCCATTTAAAAGCTAAATAATTAGTTGCCCTTATTCTTTTAGCTGATCTAGAAAAATAATATGGCCATTTATAAAGATTTTTCCTAGAACCCCAGGGTCTTATTATAACTGGCCATAGATTAAAGTCAACAATTGCTATTCCAACAATATCTGTTTTTTTGGAAGATTTTTCTTGTTTCCAAATTTTTTGTATTGTATTATATTCTTCAGATTGTGGTTGGAATATAAATGCACTATCTGCGGTATGTTTAATAGGGGCGGTTACACCTATTTTTTTTAATTTTCCTGCTGCATAAGATGTTCGTGTAATTATAAGATCAGTTTTACTAGCTTCTCTTTTGACTAGGTATTTGTTTAAATATGATAAATCTCCTGTGTCCACAGAATATGCTATGCATGGTATATTTAATGAATGTACACATCTTGTTGTCCATAAAAATGCCCAGAGAAGTGTTGATGTCCAGGTATCCATATAACAACTGCCTTCAACTAACAGAACAAGATCCTGGTCTTTGACAAGGGTTTTAATTGCAAAGAAAAAGATTGAAGGTACAGGCACTATAATTAATTTGGAATCTTCTTTAATATATCTGCGAAGGTTTTTTTCATTTAATGTAGGGATGGTAATTTGCACATCTGATCCTAAAACTTTTCTAATATCTTCAATTATTGATATAAGTCTTATTTCAGAGCCTGTGTTGTTTGCACCATTATAACCCATTAACATAACTTTATAAATAATTTTATTTTGAAACCCTCCATTTTTATAGGTGTTAAATTTTATTTGTGAATTTTCTTCCATGTTCTTATTTCCATCCTTATTTTTTTTGGAAGTAGTATTTTCCTTTGAAACATACATTTCTTATGAACATTGTTTTGGGTTATATTGTGTTTTTGGAAATTTATTTCAAACTAATATATATGGATATAGTATGAAATTTTGTTTATTTTATTATGATTTTTATGTTTCCAATTTTTTATTTTTATACAAAGTTCATAAAATGAGTTTACAAAGTAAAAAAAAATATTATGTGTATTATACTCAAAATAGTAGTTAATAAAAATAATATTTAATTACAGTGAAGTTGGGCTTAAATATAAATATATAATTGATTAATAAAAAATATCATTATGAAAGAGGTTGCCATAAACATCAAAGCCCAGAATAAACCAGGGGTATTGTATGATATAACTGATATGATAGTTAAATCTGGGATAAATATTTCGTATACTCATCTTTTCATAGAAAAAGATGGATGTGCATCTATTTATATGGAATTGGAAGATGTGGAGGATATACAAAGCCTTGTAAAGGATATAAATATCCATGAAAATGTTGATAATGTTAAAATTCACCGTTCTCTAAGTGAGATATATGGAAAAAGAATAATAATTATTGGTGGAGGTGCTCAGGTAGCACAAGTTGCACAAGGTGCAATAACTGAAGCAGACCGTCATAATATCAGAGGAGAAAGGATAAGTGTAGATACTATTCCATTAATTGGTGAATATGAACTTGCAGAAGCAGTTTCAGGTGTTGGACGGCTTTCAAGAGTTGGTGCTCTGGTTTTAGCTGGTTCACTTATGGGTGGTAGAATAAGTACTTGTATTGAAAAAATAAAAACTGAACAAAATGTAATTGTTATAAGTCTTAATATGCCTGGGAGTGTAACTGAAAAAGCAGATCTTGTAATTACAGATCCTGTTCAAGCAGGTGTAATGGCTGTTATGGCTGTAGCTGAAACAGCAAGTTTTGATATAAAAAAATTAGGAAGAAAGAAATTTTAAAACCCACAAAACATTTCTTTCCTTTTTTTTTTATACATGTGTTCCAATGTTTTAATAAGCCTTTCTGCTGCTATTTTTATTTCAGGATCCTCAATTTTTTCACTTTTAGCTATTTTAAATGCCATTTCCAGTACTTTGGGAACATCGTCTGCTGAGATATTTTCTGTCATGTTAACATAGCTTTGTTTAGGATCTTCTTCTGGTTCAAACTTTTTCTCAGCCATTGTATCTAGCATCATTCTACATTCTTTCATTAAACCTGGGTCATCCTTCATTGTTTCACATTTAACTCTAAATTCTTGGTTTTTTTTCTCATCCATTTTGAACACCTCATATATAATATGTTCTTCAGTGAATTTATATTTTTAGTGAAACCCCAATAGTGTTATACAGTGTTTGATAGGCTAATTTACAAAAATTAACAGTTTTTAATTATATAAAAAAAAATGGATTAAGTTATATTTAATAATAAATTTATGGAAATAATTATTAACTCATTTCTATTGCTCTTATAATCCTACTTGCAGCATTTTTAAGTTCAACATCCTTTATTTCTCCACTTTCTCTAACTTTTAATGCCATTACAAGCACTTTAGAAAGATCTTTAGGAGTAAGGTTATTTGTCATTTTAAGATAGGTTTGTTTGGTATCATCCTCTAATTCCACATCTTTTTCTTTCATCATATCCAAAAGCACTTGACATGAACCCATAACTGTTGTATCATCCAGGGTTTCACATTTTTTTATTAGCTCTTCTGCTTTCTTTTCCATAAAATCACCATTCATAATATGTTACATGGATTTATATCTTTTATGTTTTAATTTAGACATTTATTATCAATTAATATAATTCTATTTTCAATATAAAACCAAAAATTCTATATTAGAAATGAATTATACATATAATCTAAAGAAAATTAAATATAAAAAAAAAATAATTTTTTTCATAAAAAGAGAGTATTTAAAAAAAATATTAGAGGTGTATAGTAAAATGTCCAATGAATTAGTGGGAAAGATGGTGAAAGTTGAAAATTTAATAGATTATCAAGAAAATTCAGTTGTTAGTCGTGAGATCATTAGAAAAGAAACTGGAACAGTTACAATATTCGCTTTTGATAAAGGAGAAGGGTTAAGTGAACATACAGCTCCATTTGATGCTATGGTACAAGTAGTTGATGGTAAAGCAGAAATTATAATTTCTAATAAAAGTCATATTGTAGAAAAAGGAGAGATGATTATTATGCCTGCAAATGATCACCATGCATTAAAAGCAGTTGAAAGATTTAAGATGATATTAACAATGATTAGATCCAACTAAAACATCCTCTTTTTTATTTTTTATTATATTCAAAAATAGTTCACCCAATATAATATTCACATATTTGTGAATAATTACATGCACGGCATTTTTTAGGGTTTTTCAATACTTCAGGAACATGGCCATTATATAATATATCTGAAAGTTCATTGTACACTTTTAAGAATCTTTCCCTGAGCCTTGTAGTTATTAGAATTGGTTTTTTAAATCCTAATGTTATATAATTAATAAAACCTACAAGTACTTCTTTATTGAACTCATATTCCATTAAAAGAGCATATGCAGTTAATTGTAAAGCATCAGAATCCCATACACCCTTTAATGGTGGTAAACTTGTTTTAAACTTAATTGGATAATAAACCCCATCAATAATCTCTATTTTATCTATCTTTCCTAAAAGCCCATCTTCCTTATCTACTATTATAAATTCATTTAAACATGGTGGAAAAAGCATGTCCACAGCATCAGAACCTGTAATTCCATTATTTAATATTTTCTGAACTTTTATAGATATTAACCATGAGTTGAGTTTCAGATCTTCTTTTAAGTTTTGATATTTAATTATTAGGTCATCATTGTTTATTTCATCTTCAAATTTTGTATAAATAGATTCCAAATATTCTGGAATATCCTTGAAAATTTCTTCTAATATTTCTTTAAATTGTATCCTACCCTTTAAAGTCCATATATTTCTTTTTAATATTTCCTCAAAACCCCTAAATGCTTCTCGAGACAATTTATATGCTATAATTGAATTGTTATATGTTTCTGAATTATCAAATTCAATATAAACCATTAATGGACAGTATAAATATTCTCTTATAAGGGATACTGTTATCATATTTACACCACATTAATATATTTTATTATTATTGTATTAATAATAAATAAATTTATTTGACAAAAAAAAATAGGATATCAAAAAAATAAAGAAAATAATTAATTCCATATAAAATATAATCAGATCCAAAAATATTACCTAATAATAATGGTTTGATATCTTTAGATTTGTAATGTTTTCAGAGTTTTATCTCATCTACAATATTATGTTTTTTTTATAAAACTATAGATGGATTTCAGAATTAATGGATAATATATTCTAAACCTTTATTTTTTAAGTTTTTCTATTTAATTGTTAAATATGTAGGTTTAAATTCTTTAATTTAATATATTCTCCAATAGATTCTCTTGTTGTTCCAATCACAAGCCTATAACTTACATCTTCTCCAATAACCTTTTCAAGTTTGCCTCGGGCTATTATATGTTCATTTTCAATTGCTTGGCCTGCATAGGTATGTGTATATGAAGCAATTTCTGTTATAGGTACATTTAATCCTTTAATTATTTTTACATCTTTAATTTGGTATATTGCAGGATTATCATATGCTGCCAGTGCATTTTTAACAGTGCACTCGATTTCAACCCATCCTACAGGTTCATATTTAACTGCATTATAACTTCCTTTAATCTCATCCCAGTCTCGAGTTTGAAGGATATCAAATAATATACCATCTAAAGTACCTCTGTTATGTTTGCGATTTTCATACCATCTAAACTCTTCATAACTTAAAGAATTATCTTTTATCCTTTTTTTGTAAAGATGCTCCCAATATTTTCCTTCAATACCTTTAAGTGGACCATTTTCCTTTTTAATCTCTGCAAATGCTTCCATAATCTTCCTATGATTTTTAATGCCATAAATAACAAAGTCCATATCTGATATGTTTTGATTGTATAATCCTGGAAGTATTGATCCTGATATGCCTATTTTATCATAACTAATCCCAGTTCTTTCATGGAATATATTTGCAAGTTTTGTAACGTTATTTAGAAGTTTATCTCTGTTTGAAGATTCTAATATTTCTTTAAGACGATACTCTGGCTTTAATATTTGTTCTATTTTCTTAGTTGGCACACCCATCATCAGAACATTTGTAATATCACAATCAAAAAGATATTCAGGAAAATTCTTCTCTAAAAATTGGTAAGCTTGTTTTGAATCTACTTTAGAATATTTTCTTCCATTTAATGAACGATCTCCATTTTGGTCTGGTATGTATCTTAAAAATGAAATTATCCGATCATTAGGATGTAGATATGTTGTTGTTGCAAAGAACAGATCATCGGTGGTATGTATAAAATCTCGGGGTCTGGCTCTCATGGATTAATTTAACTATATACAACATTATTAAATATACTAGTTTTAAAATTAGATAATATAAAAAAAAAATAAATTAATATATTTTTTTTAATAAACTATCTGTTTTCTTTATGTTAATACAGAATTTTTATGATTATATTTTATTATAAATTGCTTAAACTCCATAATAATATCTGTAAATATAAATATTAAATAGGTTTTAATTGTTTTAAATTATTTTAAAGGAACTTATAACTCTTTAAACAAATTATAAAGAAATAGACTAGTGTATGGTGTCTTAAAATATTTGGAAAACATTTATTAAATTGTAAAATCTATTATAAATAAGCATTTAGTATAAATTTTTTTTATTTAATAAAAATTTTGGACATGGAAGCAATGAAACACTTGAAACTTGAAAATGGAAAATGTTATGATGGAAGCCAAATCCAACCTATGTGGGCTTTTAGAACATTTGGTATTAAAGATTCATCTATTATAAGTTGGGTTGGACCAATGAAAATTGAACCTGATCATTTAGTGGATTTTGAAGATGCGGGTCTTGAAATAAAAGGAAACAATATGTTACATTTTATTGTTGAACATTTTGATGTTCAACCTGCTAATATTAGCATCTGTTACCATAGACAACGAATTCTTGTAATGATTATAAAAGACATACTACAAGAATTTGGAATATTTACATCAAGAAGTGGGGATGATCTTTACATTAAAAACATACAAACAGATAAAATAGGAAAATTATCAGTTTCAATTGCAACTTGTTCAATTAGTAGTATGAAAATCCATTTTGCAATGAACTTAACCGAGAATGGAACACCTAAAAATATAGAGGTTGCAAGTTTATTTGAATTTGGTTTAAACAATGAAGATATATCCAAGGTCACTGAAAAAATCTGTGAAAATTATATAATGGAAATTAATTCCATTACTAAAGATATAAGTAAAACAAAGGTATTTTAAACTAAATATTTTTAAGTTTATATTAGAAAAATAGAAGGTATTTGAATGAAGATAATTATAAACGGTATTCACGCAAATTTAAGATTTTCTTCAGCACATATAATTCCAAAACATGAATCCTGTGGTGTTATACATGGACATTCATATATAGTTGATGTTATTGTTGAAGGAGAGAGATCAGGAGAATTTGGATTTGTAGTTGATTTTAAAAAAGTCAAGGATATTATAAGAAAAATGTGTAAAAAAATGGATCACAGAGTTCTTATACCACTAAAAAATCCAAATATTAATTTTAAAAACATTAATGGGCCTATAGAATTCTCAATAGATAAAAAAGATTATATATTACCATTTGAAGATTGTTTGCTTTTAGATCTTAAATCCACCTCAGCAGAGGATCTATCTGAATACTTTGCAGAAGAACTTTATTATAAGTTAAAGGAAATAAATAATGAAATTTCCAGTGTTCAAATATGTGTAAATGAAGGAATAGGACAAGGAGCATATTTCACAAAAAATTCTTAGATAAAAAAAAAATTTTCCGGGGTTTTAATATGAAAACTCATATTAACGAGATTTTCTCAAGCATTCAAGGTGAAGGAATGCTTATAGGACGTAGACAAATATTTGTAAGGTTTTCAGGTTGTAACCTTGACTGTAATTACTGTGACACATCTAAAAGCCGCAATCCTCTTCTAGGTGACTTACTAACTAAAGAAGAGCTTATAAATAAGATTAATAATTTAATAACTCCGGATTTTCATTCCATATCTTTAACAGGGGGCGAACCATTATTACATTCAGATTTCATAAAAGAACTCCTGGAACAAAATGAATATAAATCATTACTTGAGACCAATGGTTCTTTACCGGGAGAATTAAAGAAAATTGCCAGATTATTAGATTATGTGTCTTTAGATATAAAATTACCAGAACATGAAGCTTCTAAAAATTGGGATAATCTCTTTGATTTAGAGTTAAAATCCATAAAGCTATTAAGAGATGAAGAGATAAATACATATTGTAAAGTGGTTGTGATGCCCAAGACAAAAGTGGATATGATTGGTTTAATTGCCTCAAAGATAGCTGAGGAGGTTCAAAATACTCCAAAGTTTTCAATAGTTATTCAACCTGTAAGTCCTCTTAAACTTTGGGTTGATAACAGTAAGAAACTCTTTGAAATATCAGAAGAAGTAGGCAAATATATCAATGTATTAACTATACCGCAAGTTCATAAACTTCTAAATGTTAGATAGGGGGTTGTTATATGGAGATTGATACAAAGGTAACAGTACATGAATGACATCTAATGTTATTACAGCAGATCCTAAAACTACAATTGCGGATGCAGCAGTGTTAATGTCAAGGTTTAAGATAGGTTGTCTTGTAATTAGGAGTGGAAGAGAACTTAAAGGGCTAATTACTGAAAGTGATATTATTGAAAAAGTTGTTTCAAAAAATATACTGGCAAATAAAATAACCATAGGTCAAATAATGACCACAAATCTTATTTTAATAGATCCGGGAAGTGAATTGAACCAGGCAGCAAGGCTGATGGCAAAAAATAATATTAGAAGACTTCCTGTTGTAAATAATGGAAAATTAGTGGGCATATTAACATCAATGGATGTATTAATGGTTTCACCTGAACTTACTGATCTACTTATTGAAAATGCTAGAATGGAAGATCAAAGAGTAAACTTAGGATCTGAAAATTCTGTATCAGGCATATGTGAACATTGTGGAAATTATGTTGAATATAGTGATACATTTGATGGGAAATTTTTATGTGAAGAATGTAAAGAAGATCTGGATGGTGAGTAAACTTGAACAATGTGAAAGACATCATGATATCTGATCCTGCTACAGTAAATGTGGACACTAAATTAACTAAGGTTAGAGCAATATTCAGAGAAGGATGGTTACGTTCAATTCCTGTTTTATCCAAAAACCATCTTGAAGGAATGATTACCAGGGGTGACATAATGTTTCTTTCCTCAACCAAATCTAATATAGAAGCAAGGGTAATAATGGAACGTCCAAATGTTTTAGCAACTCCTGAAATGACATTAGAAGAAATTGCCAAGAAACTTATTAAATCAGATGCTGTACAAACATCAGTTGTTAAATCAACAGAGGAAATGAGCTTAATAGGTATTTTAAGTATAGGAGATATTATAAAAAAATTATTAAGCAATGGTGCAAAGCCTCATAATCCTAATATTAATTCCATATTCACAAAAAATGTTGTAAAAGTTAATTATGATGACCATATTGCTAAAGTATGGTCTAAAATGGATGAAACAGGTTTTTCAGGACTTCCTGTATTGAAAAAATCCAAACTCATTGGAATGATCACACGTAAGGATATAATTAAATCAGGACATGTTCGAACTGGTCTAGATGCAGTTGACAAATCAATCAAGGTAGAAAAAATAATGGTAACACCACCTATTGTTGTTACACCTGAAACAAGTGTAAATAATGCTGCAGAACTAATGATACAATATGATATAGGAAGACTACCAGTTGTTGAAAAACCTGTCTACATTAAAAAAGAGCCCCACAGAGCAAGAGAATCCAATATTATTGGTATAATTGCAAGAGAAGACATATTAGGATCGTATCTAATTTGAGCTTAAAAATAGTGGAATTTAACCTTATTTTCAAAACTTTAAGATTAGTTTATACTTTATTTATTAAATTATATGAAGTTAGTTTAGCTAACAAACTGTTCCTAAACCAACTGGACATTAAAAAGATATATACATCCATAAAATGTAAAGTGATTTGGGAAAAACATTCAAGGTGTTAGAAATCATCTTTCATAAGAGGTGTATTGATGAGAAGAAAAGAAACCATAAATTTAGTAAAATCAAGAGAAAGAGGTCCACTGGAATTTGAGTCCCATGCCTCAGAACATGAAGGCGATGTTATGAGCATCGCAAAAAAAACTGTAATATCCGCACCACAGGGTGCAACCATTAAAGAAGCAGCTGAAATCATGGTTAAAAATAAATTCAGGAGGCTTCCAATAACTAATCCAGGTACAGATCAAATACTTGGAATTATTACATCCATGGAAATTCTAGACTTCTTAGGAGGCGGGGACAAACATAAAATAGTGGAAGAAAAATACCCTGGAAACTTTCTTGGAGCAATAAATGAATCTGTAAAAGAGATAATGTCTAGAAATGTAGAAGTTCTAAGTCAAAAAGATTCAATAAAAGATTCAATAACCAAAATGAGAAAAAAGAATGTGGGTGCTTTACCAGTAGTGGATGCTGAAAAAAAGATGGTTGGAATAGTTTCAGAAAGAGATTTTGTTGACTTACTTTCTGGAGTTTTAACTGATGAATTAGTTGGGGAATATATGACTGAAAATGTTATTGCAACAACTCCAGGAACCCGAATAGAGGGAGCAACAAAAATAATGGTTAGAAACAAACTTAGAAGGATTCCTGTTGTGGGAGAGGAACGTAGAACATCCCATCCAGAGAAAGATAAGTTAATTGGTATTGTAACAGCTACTAATATTTTAGGATTTCTTGGAAAAAATAGTGCATTTGATAAAATGGTTTCCAACGATGCAGAAGATGTATTAAACACAACCATAACTGAGATAATGGAAAAAACTGTTGTAACCACAACAGCCAATACACGACTTGGAGATTTGTGTAATACAATGATAAATGAAGGAATTGGAGGATTACCAGTTATTACTAATGGAAATTTAGAGGGCATAATAACTGAAAGTGATATATTAAATGCTGTGAGCAAATTATAAAAATTTAGGATCAGAAAAAATAATAATAATAATTCCTTTACTTATAATATGTTAGGTTCATAGTATCTGCCATAAGATTGAGGTGGTTGAATGATGGAAATAAAAGAAGTAATGAGCCCTGAAGTATTTGTTGTTCAGGAAAATGAGCAAGTGGGACATGCAAGAAACCTAATGCTCTCACATGGAATTAGTAAATTAATAGTGGTCGATGAACAAGAAAAACCAGTTGGAATGGTTACTGAAAAGGATTTAACCAGTAAACTTAAAGGAAATGGGCCACAATGGAAAAATAGGCTATTGATAAAATATCTATTAAAAGGGTTATGAGTACAAATCCCATAATAGCTAGTCCAAATGATGAAATACATATAGCCATCGAACTTATGATAAAGAACAAAATTGGATCAATATCCATAGTAGATGACGAGGGTATTGTAGGTATAATTACTAAAACTGACCTTATGAAAGTATATACAGATAAATTAAAAGGCAAATGGAAAGTTTCAGATCTTATGTCCAATGATGTGATAACAGTAAATGAAAATCATAGCATAACACATGTTATAAATACAATGGAAGATAATAAAATAGGAAAAATCATTGTTATCCGTGATAATATACCTGTGGGAATTATAACTCCAGAAAACATCTCATTTTGCCTATGTTGAAGATCCTGAGACTGGTGTAAATATTGAAAAAATATATTTCATAAGAAACTCAGATGGAAAAGACAAAAGAAATGTTAGAATGGTTTCCATGATGAAAGCTGGAGATATAATGCAAAATCAATTAGTAAAAATCTCAGGCAATGAAGATGCAACTATTGCTGCAGATAAAATGGTTAAACATGATATTAGTGGTTTACCTGTAGTTAATGGTGATTCATTAATTGGAATAATTACTCAAACAGATCTTATCAAAGGCATACAATAAGCAATTAATATTTTCTGTTAAATAAAAAAATTTTAGATCAAATGTTTAGGGGGATGAAAATGCACGTTAAAGACATAATGAAAGAAGAAGTTGTTCATGTGGATAAGGATCAGAACATCCAAGATGCCCTAA
This sequence comes from Methanobacterium sp., assembly GCA_028700095.1. Lineage (GTDB taxonomy): Archaea > Methanobacteriota > Methanobacteria > Methanobacteriales > Methanobacteriaceae > Methanobacterium_B. The sequence goes on from JAQVTJ010000001.1 coordinate 21,302, forward strand.
AACTGATGAAAAAGCATAAAATTTCCAAACTTCCTGTTGTAAACATCAATTCAGATCATGTTAGGGAATTAGTTGGTTTTGTAACTGAAAAAGATATAGCACTTAAATTAGGAAGTTCAAAATATGGAAATCTCCCACCATCACATTTCCATGTTTCAACTGTTATGAAACAGGATCCCGTGGTTATTGAAAACAACCAAAATATTGGAGCTGCAGCTGAAACCATTATCAAAAATAAAATTGATGGAATGCCCGTTATAAATGGTTGTGAAATAGTGGGAATGCTTACAAAAACAGATTTCCTTGAAATATGTAATGGTAAACCATTCAATACAACAACTATTGCAGAGAGAATGAACACTAATCTTGTTACAGTAAATTCCAGTGATAGACTGGTACATGCAAGAAGATGTTTAATAGATAAAGGAGTAGGAAGACTTCCTGTAGATGATGATATGATAGAAGGTATTATAACTGCAAAGGATGTAGCTAATGCAATGGTGTCATTTAGAAAGATTGTACCTGATAAGTACAAAAATTCACGTATAAGAAATCTTCTTGTGGGTGATGTAATGACTCAAATGTAAAAACCATTGATGGTAAATCAACAATAGATCAAGCTGCAAAAATAATGCTTGAAAATCGTATCAGCGGAATTCCAGTGGAACTTGATGGGAAACTAAAGGGTATTATTACAAAAACAGATTTAATTAATTATATTGTTGAACTTGAGGAGGTAAATTGAATTCAAACTATAGAATGCCCAAAATGCAGTTTACCAATGCAAATACATGTGGGAAAAACAAATTCCCAAAAAAATCTTTTTTTTAAATGTAACAACTGCAATTATAGTTATGAAACATCATTACCTGATTTTATTAATGAAACCCTACCAAAAATCTTTAAAATTGACAAAACTAATATAAATAAATCATTTCAAAATGGTAATATAAGATTTTATGATAGTCATAATGTAAATGGTCTTTTATTTCGAAAATCAGTTGGAAAAATAGAAGCAGGAATCATAGCCTGTTTTGGGGATAAAATAGATATAATAAGGGGATTTCCAAAAATAAGAAGAACATTAATGCTAGAACCTTCTATTAGAATCCATTTTAACCAGAAAGTAGCTGTTGAAGAGAAAATGAATGGTTATAATGTTAGAATAGCATTGATCAATAATAAAATTATAGCTCTGACCAGGGGCGGTTATATATGTCCATATACCACAAAAAAAGCTCCAGAAATTATGGATATAGATGAATTTTTTTATGATCACCCTGAACTAGTTATTTGTGGTGAAATGGTAGGTACAGAAAATCCATATGTAAAACATCATTACAAAGAAATTGGAAATATTGGATTTAGAATATTTGATATAAGAGAAAAATATACAAATAATCCAATGTCTATTAAAGATAAAAATAAAATACTTGAACATTATAATCTTCCTGGTGTGAAAATATTTGAAATCATGGATATAGAAGAAGCACCACAAAAAATATTTGATTTAATTTTTAAACTTGGAAAGGATGATAGGGAAGGGGTAGTTATTAAAGATCCATTAATGGAAATAGAGCCACTTAAATATACATCATCTAAAGCTCATAATAATGAACTTCAATATGCATTTACTTATCCTTTGATTTTGGAAGATCTTTTTTCTTTAGTAGAGTTATTAGAGAAGGATTTCAAGCCTATGAATTAAATGAATCAGAAGATAAGATAAGACATAGAGCACATCTGATAGGTGAATCTATACTCTATCCAATGTTACATACAATAAAATGTCTTGCTAATAATAAACTTGTATATGAGGATATTACATTCCATGTTGATAATTTAAAAGAGGCAGAATATTTTGTTAGATACCTCAAAGATCTTGGGGTTATTGCAACTGTACATTCATATAAAGATGGAAAAGCAATTATAAGACGGATACATCAATCAACAACTGATAAAATATCTAATTTTCTTAATGGAGGATTGTATTAAATAAAAACAATCTTAAAGATCATTAAAAATAAATAATAAATCCATAAATAGGGAGTACAATGAAAAATTTTATTAAAGATTTTTCAAAAAAAAATTCAAAAACCAACTATAAAATTGGCTTTTTAGGCCCTGCAGGTACATTTACTGAAGAAGCTGCAGCTTTAGTTGGGGATAATCTCATTGGATTTAATAGCATTCTTAAAGTTCTTGATGCAGTGGAAAATAATAATGTTGATATTGGTGTGGTACCTATGAAAATTCCATTGAAGGACCTGTTGGTATTACTTTAGATTTATTAGTTCATGATTATGATTTAATGATAAAATATGAGATTATTATTCCAATATGTCATAATCTTTTAATTAATCCCCAAGCCAATATAAATAATATTAAATTTGTGAATTCACATATACAAGCTCTTTCACAATGCAGAAATTTTATTGAAACATTGAATGTAATTGTTAATCCAACTTCCAGTACTTCTGCTGCTGCGGAAATGGTGAAAGGAAATATTAATTCAGCAGCTATTGGTAATAAGCGGGCAGCAGAATTATATGGGCTAAAAATTGTGGAAACAAATATTCAAGATTATAAAAATAATGTTACAAGATTTGTTGTGATAAATAAAAAAGATCATAAACCAACAGGTAATGATAAAACTTCCATTGTTTTTTCAATAGTAGAAGATAAGCCAGGAGGACTCTATGAAATCCTTGGTTTATTTGCATATAATGATATAAATCTAACAAAAATTGAATCAAGACCATCAAAAGAAAAACTTGGTAATTACCTTTTTTTGTTGATTTAGAAGGTCATAGGACAGATGAGTTAATCAGGTATATTTTAAATATTATAAGATCCAAGGTAGGATATATAAAAGTGTTAGGTTCATATCCTAAAGGAGAGGATTGAGATAGTTTCAGATAAAGAAAAATTCTTAAAAAGTTTAAGAAAGCTAGAAAATCAATATACTGAAGGTAAAGTTTCTAAAAGACAGTATGAGCTTGAAAAAAGAATTTTAGATGATAAATTAAGCACAGTTTTGGCAGCTGACCGTATAAAAAGGCTTCAGGGTAAAGGTGCCCCTGAAAAGTCTCTTGATTTTTGGTCAGAGCAAAAGAAAGAAAAAGATGAAACTGAGGAGAAAGAAGCATTAATAAATAAATATGTTACCATTCCTAAGACAAGTCCTGTTAATCAAAATAAAAGTTCTGGAATGTCCAAGGGAAAGCTATCTTTACTAGTATTTGTTTTAGCATTTTTTATTGGAACAGGTTATGGTGTATATGTAATGACTATGGCTGCAAATGAATCAACAGGGATTTATATGACAGTTAATGAAAGTGCATTTCCTGTTTTAAACAATACAAACACCACAAATACAACTATATCTAAAAACACAACAAAAAAACCAGCTAAAAATAACACTACAAATTCAACAACTCCTCCTAAAAATTCAACAGATTAAAATGTAAAGTTTTATTCAAATCTTTCTATATGAAGGTGAAAAATTGAGAAAACCAATAATTCTGGTAATTGTTCTTTTATGTTTGGTTGTTTTAGTATCAGGATGTATTTCTGATAATAAATCCGCTGAACCAGAGACTTACAAAGAAAACAATATCACATTCAGTTATCCTGGAACATGGCAAATTGCCAATGCAACTTCACCCAATGCTATTGTAGCAATTGCAGATCCAAATACAATCCAAAATGGAAATCCTACAACACTTGTTGTGGTTCAAAAACCTGATGTTCCAAAGGGAAACAGAATTGATGAGGTATATGCAACAAACTACAAATCATTTTTTAATAATACAGGTTATACAGAGATATCAGAAGGAAATATAACCATAGATGATAATATTATCCTTGAAAACATATATAAATCTGATACTGACCAAAAGGAATATCGTGCATTATGGTATGCTAAAAATGATAATATATATGTTATACTCTGCACTGCTAAAATAACAGATTTCAAAGACCAAACAACTAATTTTGACTTTATAATAAACAGTTTCAAGTTGGTTTAATTAAAATTTTCCATTATTTTTTTTTAATCCACATATTCCATTAATATAATTCTTTTTTTTAATAATCTTATGTTAATTATATAAATTTTCCATTTCAAATGCAAAATTATATATTAGTAAATTCAATACAGATATATCTGTTAAAATTACTATCTTAATAAATACTGATAAAAAGCCTTAAAAAAGGCCGTAATATCTGATTTTATTTTATTGTCACATTTTAGAGGATGCTGTGTAAAATGAAGATTTTATCTAAAACTTTAATAAATTTAAAATATTTATTGCATCCCCATGTAAAAAAAAAAATTTTCATAAAAAAAAGGTGTTAATAAATTTATATATTGATTATAATTTACAAATTTTTCATAGATAAAATCCGATTGATAAATCTAACTTAATATTATAATTAATTAACCATTATAATCATCAAATAACAATAAAAGGAGGAATGTAAAATGGTATTGCCAGTATGTGATGTCTGTTTAAAAAGTGGAATTTTATGTCAAGGTTGTGAAAATAAACTTGAAAGTGGTGACATATCCCAACTTGACTTGGACATTGCTAAGGTGCTTTTTAAACTGGGTGAAGGTAAACTAGGTTTTAAAAAATCCATAGAAATGGGAGATATTGTTATAATAATCACAGAAAAGGAACAGATTGGAAAACTTATAGGAAAGAGTGGGAAAATAGTAAGGGAACTCTCAAAAACTGTGGGTAAAAAGATCAGAGTTGTTGGTGAGGATTCAGATCTTCGTGCAGTTGCTAAGGATATACTTGCACCTGCACGTGTTTCAGGTATAAATGTTGTATATGGAACAGATGGGGAAGAAAAGTTCAAGATAAGAGTAATGAAAGAAGATTCAAGAAAACTTCCTGGAAGACTTGATACTCTCAATGAAATAATAAAAATGCTCACTGAACAAGAAACCATTGTTGTTGTTGATAGAAACTAAAACAAGGGGAAATTTTTAGATGGAAATTGTGCTATGTATCACAGGAAGTATTGCAGCAGTGGAATCTGTAAAACTTGCAAGGGAACTTAAAAGGCAGGGAATGAATGTTACATGTTTCATGAGTAATGATGCATGTAAAATAATACATCCCAATTCTATGGAATTTGCAACAGGTAATAAGGTTGTTTTAGAATTAACAGGAGATATTGAGCATGTTAAACATGCCCAAGCTGATCTTATATTAGTTGCTCCTACTACAGCTAATTTAATAAGTAAATTTGCATATAAAATTGCAGATAATTCCATAAGCACACTTTTAATAACTGCATATGGATATTCAACACCAATTATATTTGTTCCATCAATGCATGAGTCTATGTATAAAGCAGTGTCAGAAAACATTGAAAGATGTAAAGCTGAAGGTGTTGTATTTATAGATCCTAAAAAAGAAGAGAGTAAAGCTAAATTTCCAAGTATCCATGATATCACACTTCAAGCATTAAGAGAATTATCTGATGGAAAATTAAAGGATAAAAAAGTTGTAATAACTCTTGGTGGTACATATGAAGAAATAGATTCTGTTAGAGGTATTACAAATAGAAGTTCTGGAAAAATGGGCATGGCACTAGCTAAAGAAGCTTTCATAAATGGTGCTGATGTAACTTTAATTAGTGGATCATTAAAAGTGCATGTTCCAAAAATATTGGATAATATTAAAATTAATTCTACAGATGAAATGAAAAATGAAATAATAAAAATTATCCCAGAAACTGATATATTAATATCTGCTGCTGCAGTATCTGATTTTACAGTAGAAAAAAATTCTAATAAACATAAAATTTCTTCCACTGAAGATTTAATATTACATCTTAAAAAAACTCCGAAAATTATAGATAGGATTAAAGAAATCAATCCAAATATTTTATTAGTTGGTTTTAAGGCAGAATATAATGTATCACAACAGGAATTAATATCTTTAACCTGTAAAAAAATGGAATCTTCAAAAGCAGATTTAATGATTGGGAATGATGTTTCAATTGAAGGTGCTGGATTTGGTTCAGATAAAAATCAGGTGATTATTGTTGATAAAAATATAGTTACCATACCATTAACATCTAAAACAGAAGTTGCAAAGAAAATTATCCAAAAAATTATTAAGAAGTTGGATAGTTAAATTGGGTAAGAAATTCTAAATAGATACTACTTATATCATTACTACTATTTTTTTTTTTAAGTTAAAAGATAATTTAAAAAAAAATTAGTTGTTAATTTAGGTTTATTTTTAAAATGCAAATTTACATATTATTGCAAGATGATCCTTTTCATATGGCTCTAAATTGATTTTTTCAAGAACTTTAAAACCTCTTGTTTTAAGCTTTTTTTCTTCTTGTGAAAATATTTTTTTAGGACTTTGAGTTACATCTATACTTCTGCTTTTGATCATTATAATTCCAATACCCTCCGGTTTCAGGTAAAGACGCATATTTTCCATGAAAAGTTCGGATTGTTTTGATTGTGCCACATCAGAGTATATACTATCCACTTTTTCTAGTAAATGTAAATAATTTCTTGGTTTAGTTGCATCTTCCAATAAAGGAATTATATTTTTTCTTTCTCTTGAAAGTTCTACTAGACTTCTCATCATTTTAGGGGAGAATTCCACACACCAAATTATTCCATTATATGCTATGTCTGAAATATGTGAAGGTGTAGTACCAGATGATGCGCCTAGATAAAGTATTTTAGAATCAGTTTTAAATGGAAAGATTTTCATTCCATTCATTATTGCAGCTCCTAATTTGGAACGTCTAGATTCCCATATTCTAAATTCTTTACCCTCAAATTCAACTAGTCTTTCACCATATACCTTACAACCAATATTTAGATTTTCGGTTGCAATATGATCTTCAATTTTATAAATACCTGTGAATTTCTCTAGTTTTTCCATGGTTTTTCTCCCTAAAGAAAGCTAAGAATTGTAAAATAATTAAATATAATTATATTCTTTTGTTTTTACCAATTATAAGTTGAAAAATATTTTTTTTTTGTAAAGAAAATTTCTTTTTTTATTTATATAAAATTCTAAATCTTTATTTTACTATTTTTTTTATATAATTTATATCCAACTAAATTTTAGCCTAAAGATAATTGCACAAACACATAATATTAATGTAAAGCTAAGTGTGGATCATCCTAATTATTGAACCTATCTTTACAAAAAATTGGGCTGCACATGAAATTAGTGATTGTATATACTAATGGTATGTTGCTTTATATTATTATACTGGTTTTCTCTTTTTGTAGTGGATATATTAATAAATATAGTAAATTTTCTATATTTTAGGATTGTTTAATAATATTTTAATAGTAATCCTTAATATTTTTCTTGTATTTGTCTCTTTTTTTCTTTTTCTTCTTTGTATCTTTATCATTAATTTTTTTTGGTTTCATACTTTTTTTAGGGAATGGATTGGATTTTTTAATTTCTTCCACACGTATTTTGAAACCTTCATTTATATTTGGATCATATTCCCCAGAATAAACATCTTTACGTACAGCTAATGAAATTTTTAATGCTAATGTTCGTGCAATTTTACCCCTAACCCACCATTTAGCACCTCTGACTTCTGGATGTTGGAATATAAGTCCATGCTTAGGTGGGTTTTCACCAGTTTTTAAATGTCTGAAAAGTGCTTTTTCTGCTCCAAGAACCTGTACAGTGCCTGATGGCATTTTTGATAATTTTTCCATACTCCCTACATGGGCTATGAGTTTTGCTCCTAGAGAAGCACCTGTAAGATCCTTTAGGTTAGGTGCTATTTCACCCATTCTTTTATCTATATATTGTGTGATGGACTGTTTTGTTTTTTGTAAAGATTTTATTGAAGATGCAAATTCCTTTAAAATTAAAAGATCAATTTCAGATATAGGTGCTCCAATAGTTTTATCAATTCTAACAGAATCTTTCTCAGGATCCAGAACACCAGAATCAAGAATTGAATCTCTATCCCCAAGATCTGCAACTATTTCAACAAATCTTTCATGATTTTTTATTTTATCCAACTCTGGAAAGTGTATTGAATACCATTCTCGTAATCTTTCAACCATTTTACCAGTTGTTTCATCAAGTTCTTCTATGGAATTTATGGCCTGGATAAGGAACATATCCTCAGATTCAGAAGCTTTTTGTAAATTATCATTTGTTATTTCTATGGATAATTCATGTAATATATTAGTTAAATCATCATCAGGCTCTAAGAAATTGGTTTTTTTTAATAAATCTTCCATATTTAGCCTTAAAAATTCACCGGCAATATTAGGTGTTTTATATTTAAATTTATTGCTATCTTTAAGATTTTTATATCTTGAAGTTGGTGTGGTGGTTTCAATTATTATTGTATCATATTTTTTAACAAGTCTTTTGAGTATTAATTCTTCTTCTTTAGTTATAATTCCTGCAGTGATCTTTTCACATCTTTCCTTTAATTTGTGCCGTGGGAAAAGTTCATAATCTAAGAGTGTACAATTTTTATCAAGGGATATGTATCCTGCAAATGAACATGTGAGATAACATTTCATAGATTTAATTGTATATTATTAAAGATTTAAACTTTTCATGGGGTGACTATACTGGAAATCGAACTATGCGGTATTAAAATGAGAAATCCTACAATGTTAGCTGCAGGAATATTAGGTAGCACAGCATCATCACTTAATTGGGCAGGTAGAAGTGGGGCAGGGGCAGTTGTAACTAAATCCTTTGGTATAGAACCTAACAAAGGATATTCAAATCCTACAACAGTTGAGGTTATGGGAGGGATTATCAATGCTGTTGGTCTATCCAATCCGGGTGTTAATAACTTTAAATTAGAACTTGAAAAGCTAGATAAATCTGTTCCAGCCATAGCATCTGTTTATGGTGCTAATCAATATGAATTTTCTGATATTGTGTCAAAGATTGAAAATTTAGTTGATGCAATTGAATTAAATGTTTCATGTCCACATGCAATGGGTGGGTGTGGATCAGCAATTGGACAAGATCCTAATTTAACTGCAGATATTGTAAGAACTGTAAAGAAAAATGTTAAAATTCCGGTTATTGTTAAATTAACCCCTAATGTAACGGATATAGTTGAGATTGCACAATATGCTGAGGATGCAGGGGCTGATGCTTTGACATTGATAAATTCAATGGGGCCTGGAATGAAAATTGACATAGAAACAGGAATACCAATATTAAAGAATCGTGTCGGTGGTTTATCTGGACCTGCTATAAAACCTATTGCAATTAGATGTGTTTTTGATGTTTTTGAATCTGTTGATATTCCTATTATTGGTGTGGGTGGAATAAGAGATTATAAAGATGTGCTTGAATTTTTATATGCAGGTGCACAATGTGTTCAGATTGGTACTTCTATAATGTATGAAGGAATGGATATTTTTACAAATATAAACAATGGACTTAGAAGATTCATGGATAAGAAAGGATATGGATCTGTGGATGAAATAGTTGGAATTGCCCATTAAATACAAATTATTTAGAATATTAACAGGTGGATAATATGAATATTCCAAGGATAGTTAAAATAAAACAGATAATAAATGAATCTCCCACAGTTAAAACTTTTATCTTTGATTGGGATGTGAAAGATGAAATTCCTGGCCAATTTATGATGGTATGGAATTTTAATAATGAAAAACCCATGTCAATATCTTATATAGATCCTGTAAAGAATGAGATAGGAATATCCATTAGAAATATTGGAAAATTTACTAAACAAATCCATAATCTCTGTGAAGGTGATAAACTTGGATTAAGAGGTCCTTATGGTAGAGGTTTTCATATTGCAGGTTCAAAAATCCTTGTAGTGGGTGGAGGTATAGGTATGGCACCTATAATTGCATTTTCTGATAAAGCCTCTGGAATGGGAATTGAAGTACATATTATCAGTGCTGCTACTACTCATAATGAACTGCTTTTTAATGATAGAATTGAAAAATCCGATGCTAAACTATTAACATGTACAGATGATGGTACATCCGGGTTCTGTGGGTTTGGAACAGATCTTGCAGAAAAAACACTATCAGAAATTGATTATGATATGGTTATATGTTGTGGTCCTGAAGTTATGATGAAAAAACTCTTTGATATTGTTGAAAAGTTTAAAATCCCTGCACAATTTTCAATGGAAAGATATATGAAATGTGGAATGGGTTTATGTGGCCAGTGTTGTGTTGATAATGTTGGTTGGAGAATATGTGTTGAAGGACCTGTATTTTGGACAGATGAACTTAGGATGATAAATGAATTTGGCCAATACAGAAGGGACTCATCAGGTGTTAAACATAATATTCCATAAAATGGAGTAAAGTTCACATAATTTATAGTTTTTATCTAATTAATATCGATTAAATTTTATAATATTATAATATATACATATATTTTATTAAAAGAGTGGAAAAATGATTGATAATATTAAAAATAATTTAACATCTGCAATTTTTGTAATTATAATCCTTGTTATTTTATCGGTTTTGGTTTTAACACCTATGCTTAGTATGATTATACTTGGAGCTATATTTGCCTATGCTATACGTCCATTATCAAATAAAATGGAACCATATATAAAATATAGGTCTATAGCAATATTTATAGGTATGATAATTGTGATAATTCCTCTAATTGCAGTTATGACACTTTTTATTAATACTATTGTTGCAATAACACCTTCATTTGTTGCATTTGTTAAAACCCTTAATTTAGGTAGTATGAATATTACTACGTTACAAAATTATATTCCCATACAACAATTTATTCCACAAGAAAGCACATCTCCAGTATTAACATCTGTATTTAATTCTATTTATCTAGGTGTTGAAGATATTCTAAGAAGTTTAACAGAATATTTATTAGGGCTTGTGAAATCTATTCCAACTGTTTTACTTCAACTTTTCATATTCTTTGCGTCTACATTTTATTTTGCAAGGGATGGTGATAGAATATGGGATTATTTAGATTATTTAGTGCCGGATGATAGGAAACATTATTTTAAAACATTAGTAAAGGAAACTGATAAGGTTTTGAAAAGTATATTTTTCGGACATTTTGTTACAGCTACAATAACAGGTATTGTGGCTGGTATTGGATTTGCATTATTAGGATATCCCTATGCATTATTTCTTGGAACATTAACTGGTTTTTTCCAGCTAATGCCAATTGTTGGACATTGGCCTACACTTATGGGTCTTGCACTTTATGATATGATAATTGGAAATTATATAAGGGCAGTGGAAGTTATATTATTGGGAGGTTTCCTTAGTTTGATGGATATGTATATCAGACCCAATCTTGCAGGTAAATATGCAGATATTCATCCTTTAATATTTCTTCTAGGATTTTTATGCGGTCCTCTTGTATTGGGATTGGTTGGATTTATTATTGGTCCTCTTATATTAGGTGTAACATATGCTGCTGTAGTTGCCTATAAAAAGGAAAATCAGAACAAACCTATAGAAATTGTAGAAATTAATATGGTTAATAAGGGTAATACAAAGAAAAAATGAGTTTAAATGTCTTAAAAAAAGGAAAATACCCTGGTTTAAAGAAGTTTTATTTCCAGGGAATTAGAAGTTATTCTATGTTTATTTCCGTTTAGATCAGTAAAACTAACTCCAAAACCACCTATGAAAAATGTGTCGCTCATTGAATTGGATCCGAAATCTTCTTTTACCTCTTCATCAGTTGGTATTCTATATTTTTCCTGGAACTCTTTGGTTTCATTAGGTTTTAATGTTCCAATTTTTTTTTCAAAACCCTGACTTCTGACTATTACATCAAAAACATCACTATTACCTTTATTAGATACAATGTAATTTATTGTTACATTTTCTCCTTTTTTGGCTGTAGCAGGTCCTGTTTGGTTTGCAACTACTATAATATTAATTGTTTCACTGGATGTATTGGTTATGTTTGTGTTGTTATCTGGTTTTGAATTATTCATATAATTAAAGGCAACAACTCCTGCCACAATCAAAAAAATTACAATTATTAATGCAAAAATTCGTTTATCCATAAAAGCACCCTCCTAATGATTTAATAATATTTTTGTATATTATTATATTAAATAATTTCCATAACAACTTTTAGTATTATTAGAGGATTTTTTGAGATCTTTTTTTAGTATATTATAATTTTTAATATAATTATATATTTAAGAAAATTTCACTTGTTTGCCCATTCCAATTAGTTCATCAAATTCCAGACCTTTTTCAAATGCAAGGTCTATATTAACACGATAATTACTATTTTTGGTTATATGCAGATCTTCTAAACATATAAATCTCCATTTTTTCCTTAGAAATTTAACACCAATATATGGTTTAGCACCAAACATATCAGAAAATTCTTTTAATCCATTTATTTTTTCTGACTTTATATATATTTTTTCAGAAGATGTTGATTTAACTTCTATAGCCAGATATAAAGATCCATTACCTGCTATAACATCTGGAAGTGGTTTTTTTGTTGCGCCTCCTGAAGCAGGTGCTCTCATAGCAGCACAATTAGCATTCCAAAGCATTTTTACAAGTTCTCTTTCTTCTCTTGATCCTGTTTTACTCATTATATCATGATTCCAGATGGTAAAAAATTAATTATATAGATAAAAAAAAATTAATAAATGAAATTTAAATCAATTTAATAACACCTTTTATTGATCTATTATATAGATTTTTTTTTTATATTATCAATATATTTTTCTAGTTATTACATTATTTTTTTTTATAGTTTTTAATATTATATTTAGATGGATATTTGCTTATGGTGGGATATATTATTTATTTCCATCAAAACATTTTTTTTTTATATAAATATTTTCTAAAACTTATTTTTAGGTGAAAAATATATTTAAAATAGTTTAAACTAGGATATATAGAATTTTAAATGGGAATATAAAAATAAATGGTTGTTTTTAAAATTTAGAGGCCGGGGCCGAGATTCGAACCCGAGTCGCGGGATCCACAGTCCCGTAGGATAACCACCTACCCCACCCCGGCATATTAAATATCCTATCTATATAACTGTAACAGCTGAGAGTGCAGGGGCAGGGATTCGAACCCTGGTAGGCCTACGCCAACAGGTCCTAAGCCTGTCCCCTTTGGCCAGCTCGGGCACCCCTGCTATACCTTGCAGTATTTAATCACATATGGGCCAATATATGCATTTAAATTTAAAAAATGCTCCGTCCGGGATTCGAACCCGAGTCTTCGGCTCGAAAGGCAGAAATGATTGGCCGGACTACACCAACGGAGCCAATTTTACATACAATTTAATTATCTGGATGGGCCCAATGGGATTCGAACCCATGGCCGCCCGGTTATGAGCCGGGCGCTCTACCAGCCTAAGCTATGGGCCCATAGCGCCGCCGACAGGGTTCGAACCTGTGACCAATCGATTAACAGTCGAACGCTCTACCTACTGAGCTACGGCGGCTTATGCCAAGTAAGACCTACAAACTATTATCTAGTGTTTGCAATAATTTAAAACATAGCACACCAAGATGTATTCTTAAGGTTGACATTTATCCTATATAAAGGTTGTGGAAAATAATTTATCCTATATAAAAAATATATTCCAAAAAAAAATGTTTTCATAAATTATAAATATCTACCAAATATATTAGTTTAAATCCTATTTACATCTAAATTTATAGAAAAAAATCTATATAAAATATTATTTAATATATTTTCATGGATTTAATCTTCAATTCTAGGAATAATATAATTGAATAACTTAATTTATCTAAAAAAAAATATAATACCTTAATTAATATAACACTATTTTTTTAGGTTATAATGGTAAAAACAATGAATCTTATCAACAAGATCAAAAATTATCAGACACTTGAACTTCTTCAAGAAGCAAATAAAATCACACTTACAGAACATGGGAAACAAATCACATTGGAAAGAGCAATTTTCCTTTCATGGTGGTGTGATAAAGGGGATTGTAAATTTTGTTATATGTCATCACAGAAGCCTAAAATTAAAGAACCACAAAAAGCACGGAGAAAAATTGAATCCATATTTGCAGAGGCAGAAATCACAAGAAGAATGGGATGGAACATTGAATTTCTTTCAGGAGGATATGGTTCATTTAAAACACTTGAAATAAAAAATATTGCCGAAAAAATATTATCAATAACTGGAAAACCAGTTTGGTTAAATCTTGGAATAACCAAAGAACTGGGAATATATGGTGATGAAATAGCAGGAATAACAGGAGCAGTTGAAATAGCAAATCCAGATCTTCATCAAAAAATCTGTCCTAGTAAATCATTAGAGGATATAATTGAAATGTTAGAATTAGCAGGTGAATTAGGGTTTAAAAAAGCAATTACAATAATATTGGGTTTAGGAGAAAAACCAGAAGATACAATTTATTTATGGAACATTATTAAAGAATTTGGAATTGATAGAGTTACATTTTATTCATTAAACCCACATAAAGACACTATATATGAAAATTCACCACAACCTGCATCCTTATATTATGCAAATGTAGTAGCTGCAACAAGAATAAAATTCCCACAATTAGAAATAGTAACAGGTACATGGATAGATAATCTTGCCAATATAGGTCCTTTAATACTTGCAGGGGCAAATGGCCTAACAAAATTTCCATTATTCAAGATGTATGGAACTCGATATGGTAAAAGAGTTGAACAAGAAGTTCAATGGACAGGAAGAGATCTTCAAGGAAGCTTTACAGATCTTGAAATATTACAAAAATCCAATATACAATATCCAGATCTCGAACCATTTATAAAAAGATATATAAATAGTATAACAAAAAATCTGAAAAAATAATTTATAATAAAACTAGATTAAAACTCCATTATAAAATAATGATTATATAAATGGAAATTATAACTTAAACTATATTATGAAGATCAAAAACCATTTTTAATTAATTAAAAAATCCAATAAAATTATTTTATAGATAATACTAGTATAAATCTATAATATTTTATAATTCCAAAATTTAATATAATTTAATATACATTCACTACACTGGAGGAATAACTATTAAAATGAAATGCGGACTGGAAATACATGTTCAGCTTGAAACAGATTCAAAATTATTCTGTACATGTCATACCAATTATAAGGATGCTCCTACCAATACAAATATTTGTCCTGTATGTTTAAATCAACCTGGAGCAAAACCATACCCCCCAAATAAAGCAGCTCTTGATGGTGCTATTAAGATTGCTTTAATGTTAGGTTGTGAAATATCACCTGAGGTAACCTATTTCCAGCGTAAACACTATGATTATCCTGATCTGTCATCTGGATATCAAAGAACATCAATTCCTATAGGTGATAAAGGAGAACTGAACGGAGTAAGAATTTATGATGTTCATATTGAAGAAGATCCAGGGCAATACAAACCTGATCTTGGAATTGTTGATTTCAATAGATCAGGAATACCTCTAATAGAAATAGTTACAGAACCCGATATGAAATCTCCTGATGAAGCTCGTAAATTCTTAAGAGAATTAATAAGAGTATTAGAATACAGTGGAAGTGCACGTGGTGAAGGAACAATGCGTGCTGATGTAAATATTTCCATTGAAGGTGGAAAAAGGGCTGAAATAAAGAATATCAATTCAATAAAAGGAGCATATAAAGCATTACAATTTGAAATGGTACGCCAGAAAAACTTACTTAAAAGAGGAATTGAGATAAAACAGGAAACAAGGGCATTTTTAGAATCCCAAATGATCACGGTTCCAATGCGTCTTAAAGAACAAGCAGAAGATTATAGATACATACCAGATCCAGATCTTCCACCAATGCTTGCTGAAAAAGATAGAATAGAAGCAATCCGGGAGAAAATGCCTGAACCATCACATATAAAGACAGATAGATTTGTACAGGAATATGGGATTAATAAAGATAATGCAAAAGTACTTACATCTGAATTAGAGCTTGCAGATGCATTTGAAGAAGTTGTAAAGACTATATATCCGGAATTTGCTGCTCTTTGGATGAGGGATGAACTTAAACGAGTGATTTATTATAATAAAATGAACTTCAAGGAAAGTGAAATAACACCTGCACAAATAGTGGATCTACTACAATTGCTTCAAAATAATAAGATCACAGCTAAAGCAGGTAAAAGGATCATGGAAAAACTTCCTAAAAATCATGAAATGCCCTCTATGATCGCTGAAAAATTAGGATTAACAGGTGTTGTTAATGAAGATGTTGTTCTAGATGCAGTGAAAAAAGTGGTAAATAAAAATCCTGAAGCAGTTTCAGATTATTATGAAGGAAAGAAAAATGCTATGAACTTTCTTATAGGCCAAGTTATGAGGATAACAAGAGGAAAAGCAGATCCTGGTAAAACCCATAAACTTTTAGAGACAGAACTTAAGAAATAATTTATAATATTTTTTCATAGAAAATATATTAAAAGAATTATAATTCGATAAATTCTTTAACAAATAGAATAAAATAAATATAATAGATAAAAAAAAAGTTTTAAAAAAGGGATAACTACTTTAAAATTAGATTTTCTGGGAAAGGTCCCATATCCAATGGCAAGAAATATTATTAATATGATTCTATGGCATCCTGGATTGGATATAAACGAAACAATAATAACATATATACATCGAGGTGTTGTAGGTAATATTAAACAGATCAATGGAAATTCCATTGATAGAATTGAAAGAGGATTTTTAATATTAGTGGAAGGAACACAAATTCCCTATCATAGAATAGTAAAAATTGAAAATAAAAATAAAATATTATATAAAAAATAATTCTAAATATTTATAGGAGATTTTTAATGACAAGCTCAGCTCTTGTGAAAGATTATATGACTAAAGAAGTTATAACAGTAACTCCTGAAACTCCTAATGAGGAAGTAATAAAACTTATGAAGGGAACTGGACATGATGGATTTCCAGTTAGAACCAATGGTGAAGTTATAGGAATGGTAACAGCATTTGACCTTCTCCTTAAAGAATGGTTACCCTATGTTAAAGATATAATGTCAACAGATATTGTTGTAGCGGATCATGAAATGCAAATAAATGATGCTGCAAGAGTAATGTTTAGATTGGGAATATCTAGACTCCCAGTAATTAATAAAGAGTCTAAATTGGTGGGAATCCTAACAAATACAGATATTGTACGTTCACATATAGAAAGATCCACACCTGTAAAAGTGGATTATTTCAAAAAAACCCTGGAACAACTTTATGAAATAAAAACCAAAGCTGTGAGAAAAAAAGTTCCAATTAATAATTTAAGACCTACACAAGATAAAATATTTGCTGATGAACTCCAGGGAAGAGCTTATGAAATTAGAAGAGGTCTTGCAGAACCAACAATAATTGCCCAATCTGGAGATAGATATATATTAGTAGATGGTCATCATAGAACAGCAGCAGCACGTAAACTTGGATGTAAAGAAATAGATTCCTATGTAATTATATTAGATAAAGATATTCGTCTTGGACTTGAAAAAACAGCAGATAAAAGTGGAATATTCTCTTTTAATGATGTGAAAGTTATAGATGATGCACAACATCCTCTTATTGCAATTACCAGCAGTCTTCGAAAGGAAGCTAGAAAATGAATAATAATAAAGACACAATAATCAGAGAAGTTTATAGTGTTTTAGAAAAAAGACGTGACCAACCAGTTGACTCCTATACCTCTAATATTATGAGAGATAGTGATAAATCTGCAGAGGATAAAATATTAGAGAAAATAGGTGAAGAATCTGCAGAACTGATAATTGCATCAAAAAATAATGAAAACCTGGTTTATGAAGCAACTGATCTAATTTTCTATACATTACTCCTTTTAGTATATAAAGGAGTTGATATTAATGATTTATACTTAGAATTTGAAAGAAGAAGGGATTAGATAAAAAAGAAATTTCCTTTTTTTTTAAATGTAAATAATTTGTTTTTAGGGGAAATTCCATGCTATACCGTGATCTTGGATTAACAGGAGAAAAAATATCTATATTAGGTTATGGTTGTATGCGTCTGCCAGTTAAAAATGGACAGTATAATAATGTGGATATTGATAAAGCAATTTATTTAATACGTAAAGCCATAGATAATGGTGTTAATTATATTGATACTGCTTATCCTTATCATAATGGTCAAAGTGAAACTGTAGTTGCAGAGGCTCTTAAAAATGGTTATAGAGATAAGGTTTTTATTTCTGATAAATTACCTTCATGGCTAATCCAAAAAAGGGAGGATATGGACTTTTATCTTCAAGAACAGCTTAAAAGGCTTCAAACAGAACAAATTGATTTTTATTTACTCCACTCTATTAAGGAAGATTATTGGTCAAAACTTGTATCTTTAGGGGTTTTAGAATTTTTAGATGAAGCTATATCAGATGGAAGAATAAAATATACTGGTTTTTCATTTCATGGGGAATTAGAACTATTTTTTGATGTTATTGACTCTTATAATTGGGATGTATGTCAAATACAATACAATATTGTTGATGAAAATTATCAAGCTGGAATAGAAGGAATAAAATATGCCTCTAGCAAAGGTATAGGTGTGGTAATAATGGAACCATTAAGGGGAGGAACACTTGTAAAATCAGTACCTGCCGAAGTTCAACATGTATGGAATGAATCACCTATTAAAAGAAGTCCTGTTGAATGGGCTTTAAAATATCTTTGGGATAAAGAAGAAATAGATATAGTTTTAAGCGGTATGAGTAATAATAATGATCTTGAGGAGAATTTGAAGATTGCTGAAGAAGGTTATATTAATTCACTTACATCTGATGATAAGGATATTATCAGAGAAGTTCGATCAGTTTATAGGTTTAGAAAACAGGTTGATTGTACACAATGTGGTTATTGTATGCCATGTCCAGAGGGTGTGAATATACCTGGAAATTTTCTTCAACTGAATAATTCATATATGTTTCAAGATATTGAAAATACTAAAATGGATTATTATATGTTATTAAAAGATAAGGAAAGATCATCAAAATGTAATAAATGCGGGGAATGTGAAAAATTATGCCCCCAAATGATCCCCATCCAAAATACTTTGGAAATTGTTCGTAAAACTTTTGAATAAAAATTTATATAATACTATTTTGGATTTTTTATTTCATCCATAAATCTGTCTCTTATTTCAACAGGTTCCATTGGAATAACAGGCACATTTGCATTTCCTTTTTTAACTTTAAAATGGACAAATATTGGTCCTTCTGATTTTAAAACTTTTTTAAAATTTATTTCCTCACTATTTTTAAAGAAAAATATGGTTTTAAATCCTATAGATTTTGCAACTTTCCCAAGATCAACTGTTGATGCATAGGTACATTGAGATCCTGTTGAACCATAACATTCATTGTCTAAAACAATTAATATTAAATTTTCCGGGTTTTGATTGAATATAGTAACTAAACTTCCTAGATTCATTAGAATTGATCCATCCCCATCAAAAACCACTACTTTTCTGGTGGTTGACATAGCTAGACCCAGTCCAATGGAAGATGCTAATCCCATAGAACCTAACATATAAAAATGTGTTGATAAATCTTTAACATGGAATAATTCCCTTGAAGGAAATCCAATATTACATATAACTAGTTGTTTGGTTAATTGAGATGAAATTTTTTTGATGGCTTTTATTCTTTCCATTTTTCACACTACCAGAATTTAATATCCAAAAGTATAGCTACAGGTGTGCCTTTTGTTTTAGCTATTTGCCAAGTTTTTGGGATAATATTTAAAGCATCATCAGGATTTTTAGGATTGAAATATGGAATTGTAAGAGCATCTAAAACTTTGGGTGTTGCTTTTCCCATTGGAATTTGAGCACTCATAAACTCTCCTTCAGTACCTCTATGGCTTACTATTATCATAACAGGTAATTTGTATAGTTCAAATAATGAAGCAAGTACATTTACAGAATTACCCAGCCCAGAATTTTGCATGAGCATTGCTGGAGATTTACCTCCCATAAATGCACCTGCACAAATTCCAAATCCTTCTTCTTCCCTTGTAACTGGTATATGTATTATTTCTTTATCTGAATCTACTATTTCCATTATTTTACCTAAATTTACACATGGTAATGATACTACAAAGTCTATTCCAGATTTTTTTAGTGCATTATAAATTGCTTCACTACTATCCAAATAAAACACCTATTTTAAATTTTATAATTAATAATTCATATTATATTTTTATAAGTTTATGAATCTTAGTAAAAAAAAAGAAATATATTTTATATTTATCCTATTATTGTTATTTAATGAATAAATTAATAAAAAAAACTAAGGAGAATATAAAAAAAAGATAGATTTAAAATAAAAATTTTTTTGTATTTTTTTATTGGGAAGTGTATTACTTTTGTTTTATTTATTTATGATAGAATTCAAATCAAAGGATACTTCCTTGGATATTGCTATGATCTGTTCCATAAGGGTTTTGTCAATTGTTATACCATTTTTCTTATGATTTTTAATATTCCTAACTTCCATATCTCCAGGTATGAAAACATTTCCAGATCCTTTAACTTCATTTATGAATTCATCCACTTCTAATTTAAATGTATCAAGATCAGAGAACTTTGAAGGATCTAAAGCCATAACAAGATCTCCTTTTGTACACATTTCTTCTGGATGGGCTGTTCCTGTAACTTGTTTACCAAATGCTGCCCTAACAAGTGGTCCTGCAAGAATTTCTATCATAAATGACAATGCATAACCTTTATGTGCTCCAAATGGTAATATTGAACCTTTAAGTGCAGCATCAGGGTCTATTGTGGGGTTTCCATCAATATCCAGAGCAACATTTTCAGGTATCATTTCTCCTTTACGTTGGGCTTCTAAGAGTTTTCCTCTTGCAGAAGCAGAAGTAGCCATATCTACTGATACATAATGTTTATTGGAAGGAATTCCTATTGCTATTGGATTTGTTCCAATAATTGGTTCTTTTCCACCGATTGGTGCAACTGCAGGTTCTGTGTTTGCAATAACAATCCCTATCATATCTTCCATTATTGCCATGTCTGAATAATATCCTGCTACACCAAAATGGTTTGAATTATGCACACCTACAATACCAATACCTGTTTCTTTTGCTTTTTTCATTGCAAGTTCCATTGCAGTATATGTAACTACATGTCCAAATTGATGATTACCATTTATAAGAGCCATTGAAACTGTTTCATTTTCAATGGTTATTTCTGCATTAGGATTGATGGTTTTGGCTTTTAGGCCTCGTATATATTGTGGGAATCTTCCAATACCATGGGATGAAAATCCTTTAAGATCAGCATCAACAGTTACATCGGCTACAATGCTTGCATCATCATCTGTAACATTTAATTTTTTTAAGATTTCTCTTATAATTGTTTTTTCCTGTTCTGCTGTTATGTTCATAAACACACCTTCTAACTTTATTTATAATGTAATAATATTTTCTTTAAATGTTTTAATGGTGACTTTATTTCTAGAGTCATCTTTAACTTTACCAATTATATAGACATGATTATATTTTTTTAAAGTATTTATTGTCTTTTCTATATCTTGAGCTTTTACAATTACAACAAAACCTATTCCCATGTTAAAAACATGGTACATTTCATTTATTGGAACTCCAAGCGAATGTATGGCCTTAAAAATAGCTTTAGGCTCAGGCAATGCATTAATATCATAACTTATTCCATTTTTAAGTCTTTTAAGGTTTTTGAAGCCTCCACCAGTTATATGTGCAAGTCCATGGATTTCCACATTTGTTTTTAAAAGTTCCATTATGGGTTTTACATAGATAATAGTTGGTTTAAGTAATTCTTCACCTACTTGGACATTGGGATCAGTGGGAAGTTTATTATCTATATTAAAATTATTTTCTTGGAAGAAAACCTTCCTTGCAAGGCTTAGACCATTACTATGAATTCCACTGCTTTCAATTCCAATTAAAACATCACCCTCTGCAATATTTTCACCAGTAATTATATTATTTACATCAACAATACCTATTCCTGTTCCTGCAAGGTCAAAATTTTTAACTATCTCTGGAAGACTGGCTGTTTCACCACCTACCATAGCTATCTTGGCTTGTTTACATCCTTCTTTTAGACTTTCACCTATTTGTTCTGCTATTTCAGGGTTGGGTTTTTCAACTGCAAGATAGTCAACCATTGCTATGGGTTCTGCTCCTACACAGAGAATATCATTTACAACCATTGCAATACAATCTATTCCAATTGTATCATATTTTTCCATCATCTCAGCAACTATTATTTTGCTTCCAACACCATCTGTGCTCATTGCTATAGCTTTATCTCCAAGTTTAACAAGGGCTGCGAAATGTCCTGAGTCTGTAATAATGTCTCTGTAACTGAGGGTTTCATTCAGTTTTGATATTAATTTAGATACTGTGTTCTCTTCAAGACTGATGTCAACTCCTGATTCTGAATAGGTTACCATTAAAATCACCTAAAAATTTTTTAAAATAATAAATGAATATTGTATTTTGACAGTTAATAAAAGTTCATATTCCTAGAAGATCCTCAGATATTATTTATATAATATTTTCCAATGGAAACTGATATCTATATTAATTTTAGACTGTTATATAATATTATTTTGATAAAATAAAAAAAAGGATATGGTTTTAAATTGATAAAACCATAGTTTATTGTATTCTTATGGTTTCAAGATTCATAGGTGTTTTTGTTTCTATTTTATAACTTCTATAAATGCTTGAAGCAAGATCTAGGGTTTTATAATTATCTCCATGACAAATCATTATTTTCTCTGGCTTTGGGGATAATCTTCTAACATATTCCATGAGTTGTCTTCTATCTGAATGTCCACTAAATCCTTCAATGGTTTTAATATGCATTTTAACATTGTAAACATTGATTTTACCATCTTCTTTAAGTGGTATTTCTTTCCAACCCTTCTGCAATCTTCTTCCAAGAGATCCTTCAGCTTGGTATCCAACAAATACAAGAGAATTTCTTTCATCTCCACATAATTGTTTAAAGTATTCTACTGAATTACCACCTGTTAACATACCTGAAGTTGATAAAATAATTGCAGGTTCACCTTCTACAATATCTTGTCTTTCATTTCCACCATTAACTTTATGGAATACTTCAGAAATAAATGGATTTCTTCCCATATGGAAAATTTGATCCCTTAGATCTTTACTTAAATATTCTGGTCTTGCAGTATGGATTGCTGCTGCTTCCCAGATCATTCCATCTATATATACAGGAACTTCTTCAATTATTCCATGTCTAATATATTCATCTAGAACTATCATAAGTTCCTGGGCTCTTCCAACAGCAAATACTGGCATAAGAACTTTCCCGCCACGTTTAAGTGTCCTGTAAATGGTTCTTACAAGTTCTTTTTCAGCATCGTTACGTGTTGGTTGAACATCATCATGTCCTCCATATGTACTTTCCATTACCATGGATTCTATACGTGGAAATTTAGAAACAGCAGGTTCAAGAAGTCTGCTTCTTTCATATTTAAAGTCTCCGGTGTAAACAAAGTTATGCTGTCCATCACCTATATGCATATGTGTAATGGCAGAACCAAGTATATGGCCTGCGTTATGTAGGGTAAGTCTAATATCTGGGGCTATATCTGTTACTTCTCCATAATCTAGGGTTATGGTATGTTTAATACTCTTTTTAACATGTTTAATATTGAATGGTAGCGGATTATCTTCTCTGTGTGCTATGTCAATATGGTCAAGTTGTAAAAGGGTCATAAGATCTCTTGTTGGGGTTGTACAGTATACTGGACCTTCATATCCATAATGATATAGGTATGGTAAAAATCCGGAGTGATCAAGATGTGCATGTGAAATTATAACTGCATCAAGATCATCTAATACAAATTCAGGAACATTAAGATATGGATATGAGCTTTTATCATCTGCTCCTGCTACATTTACCCCGCAATCCAATAGAATTTTACTGTTAGTTGTCTGTAAAAATAAAGAGGATCTTCCAACTTCTCTAAAACCTCCAAGAGCAGTTAAACGTGTCCATTCATTTTCAGAGCTTAATTCTCTGTGAATTCTGTTACCTAAAGTTTGAAGTATTTTTTTACGTTCTTTACTGTTTTTTCTTAAAGTTCTTCTAACTCTTTGGATAACTTCTGAGGTGATAGGTGGTGTTCTTAATATTTTAGGAGACCAACCAGTTTTTTTTATTATTTCTCTTGATGTTGAACCATATTTTCCTATAACAAGCCCGGGTTTTCTTGCTTCAATAATTACTTCACAGGTAACTTCATCAAAGGATATATTGGTTATTTTTGCTTCTTCAGGTACAATTTCATGGATCCTGTCTATGGTCTTTTCAGGTACTGTGAGCACGGATTTATCTGATCTGATAATTATTCTCTTTCTTATATCTTTTGCTAAATCTCTTATTAGATCCCCATTTTCTGTTATTATCTCCGGATTTTTTGTATATATTACAACTTCCGGACCTTCAAATTCAACCTTAGCCACTTGTACTCTATTAGGTAATCTTTGTACTATTGTATTTTTAATGTCTTGAATCTCTGAGCCCATAAAATCACGTCTAAAAAAATAGAAAATAATATTTTAGAACCATATAAAATAAATTTTTTTATATATGATTCTTTTAGTTGTTAAGTAAAATTTTATTATGTTAGGATTAAAATTAGTTCAATTCACTTATCTTCTTTTCTACCTCTTCTTCATGTAGTATTTTAAATCCTTCTTCTTTAGTAATGGTTGCTATTTTTATTCCATTACCTGAATAAGTATCTCTTTCCATAGCAGCTTTAATTGCCCTTATTGCTAAGTTTATTCCTTCTTCAATATCCATATCTTTGTGGTAACGGTCTTCCAGTACACCATAGGCTATTGGTGAACCAGAACCTGTTGAAATAGTCAGATCTTTAATAACTCCACCACTAGGATCTAGGGAGAAAATTCCAGGTCCTTTTTCATCCACCCCTCCTAGAATGGTTTGGACATAGTAAGGATAAAATCTAGAAGCATGCAATATATTGGAGGTCAGATGAGCAGCTGCCTCTACACTCATAGGTGCACTATTTCTAAGCCTGTAAAGAGCTACTTCTGCACTGATATATCCCATAAGCTTTTGAGCATCTGAAACTGATCCTGCTATTGTAGCACCAATATGATCATCAATTTTAAATATCTTGTCTGCAACTTTATGAGCAATTAAATTACCCATTGAAGCTCTTCTTTCGGTAGCAAATACAATTCCGTCTTTGCAAGTTACACCAACTGTTGTAGTGCCTTTTAATCGATCTTTATCGTTCATGAAATACACCTCTAAAAAAACACGATAAATTAAAAAATAGTTTTTAAAATATTAAATTCTAGCCTTATATGTAAAATTCATTCTATATAAATATTGCTTTGAACTTCAGTTTTTTTCAATAAAAGTCTTTAAAATATATAAATTTAAAATAATCTTTTTGATAACTTTTAAATATTTAAGACCTTAATCAAGGTTATTTTAATTGAAGTTACTTATAAATGTTTTTAATTATTCGCCCTAAATTATAATATTCAAATATTTTTATTATTTTTTTACTATTAAATAAATAAAAATTATAGAGATCTAAGTTATTAAGATCTCTAATCTATCTTCTTTTACCCCATCTTTAATTTCACGGGCAATTCTACGTCCCATACTCATAAATTCACCAAATAACAGATAACTATATGGTGAACTGTCCATGAATGAATTGGTTCCACCATCTATTCTAGCACTCATTTCAAATACAATTATTTCCAAATCATCTGTGCATAGTGTTTGTAAACAGAAAGGTCCGCTCATTCCAGGAGCAACTAATTTTTTAGCACCCTCTACCAAACTATCTCCAATATCAAATACTTGAGGTAATAGAGATTCTCTCATAACAACAGGATGATTACCGGTTATAACATAGGATGGATCCATTGAAACATCTAACTGGTCTTTAGCAGGTATTCTGCACAGACCATCAATATTTGATTCATAACGACTGTCCATTCCCATAATTTCAACTTCATTTTTTAGTGCTGAATAAAAATAATGTATACAATAATTACATCCAGACACATATTCCTCTATATGGGCATTTTTAACATCACTTTCTTCAATCCAATTCCTTTCAAGCATTGAATCTATTTTTTGATTGTATTCTTCTGTTGTTGATGCAACAAAATATCCTCTTCCACCACGTGCCCCTGGAAACTTAACCATAACAGTTCTGTCTATTTGGGATGCATCATCATATTTCATAGGTATCCTAATATTAGATTCTAACATTAATTCACGTTCAAGATCTCTTTCAGATTCCCATCTTAATATATCCCTATTCCCAAACATAGGTACTTTAAAATCATCTTCTATTCTATCTAAACCTGC
>JAQVTJ010000147.1 GCA_028700095.1 Methanobacterium sp.
AAACATTAAAAGCTGGAAAGAAAGCATTTATCAATTTTCGTTCCAGCATCAATATTATCTGAACCGAAAGATTTAAGAATAAAAACATATAAAATTGGACTGATTGGAAGATCCGCAGCCATATTCAAGGCTGACAGAATCGTTGTTTACAGCGATAATTCAGACAAAGAAGAGATAAAGTTTATTAGTGATGTACTCACTTATATGAATACGCCTCAATACCTTAGAAAAAGGGTATTTCCTATAACAAGGGAGCTCAAAAATGTTGGCATTCTTCCACCACTTAGAACTCCACATCACCCAACTGAAGAAGTCAGTGAAGGGGACTACAGACAGGGATTGACATTAAAACGGACAAAAAAAGGTACTGTAGTTGATATTGGTGCTGATAGGAATGCGCTTTGCAAAGAAAAGCTAAGCGTAAATAAGGTTATGAGCTTTAAAGTAGTAAAGTTCGGGAAGGAAATAATAATAGATCCTGATGTACCTGATTACTATTGGGGATATAAAGTATTATCCACCAATAAGAATCTTTACAACAGCATACTCACATTGAAACCAGGACCAGATTTGGTTATTGGAACTTCAAGATATGCTCCTTCCATCACTTCTGTTTTAGAGGAAGTAAAAGATAGATTAAAGGGTTCCAAACACACAGCAATTCTGTTTGGTGGTCCTTATTCTGGCCTAGATGAACTTATTTCTGGTCAAAATGAAAAAGAAATTATAGATCTCGAAGTTAACACAGTCCCTTCACAGGGAACTAAAACTGTACGTACTGAGGAAGCAGTTTTAGCTACTTTATCTGTATTTAACTTGCTTTTAAACACTGAGTAACAAAACACCATATTTGTGTTTAATATACTCTCGTTGTAGCTAATCAAATTTATCTGTATTTGGCGTTCCAGATGCAGCTATCAAATT
Organism: Methanobacterium sp.; assembly: GCA_028700095.1. Lineage (GTDB taxonomy): Archaea > Methanobacteriota > Methanobacteria > Methanobacteriales > Methanobacteriaceae > Methanobacterium_B. The sequence goes on from JAQVTJ010000147.1 coordinate 925, forward strand.
TATCTGTGTTTAACATGTTTTTTAAACCAGATTTACAAAAATTAACTCTGATATTTGGAAAATTAGTTTATTAAGGAGGTAAAATTATGAGTAGACATCACCAACCAAGAAGTGGATCTGTGGCATTCAGTCCTAGAAAACGAGTTGCCAAAGAAACACCAAAAATAAGATCATGGCCTGAAACCGAAGAAGCTTGTCTCTTAGGATTTCCAGGATACAAAGTGGGAATGACCCATTTAACCATGCTCGACAACGTTAAAAACTCACCAACCCAAGGAATGGAAGTATCTTCCCCTGTAACTATAGTTGAAACACCACCTGTAGTTGTTATGGGTATACGGGCCTATAAAAAGGATACACGTGGGTTAAAAACAATGACTGATATCATGGCATCTGGTCTTAATGAAGATCTTGCAAGGAAAATAACCCTGCCAAAAAAAGATGATGTTGATACAAAATTAGATGAATTAAAGGAAAAACTTGATGAAGTAGAAGATATAAGGGTGCTTATACACACTAAACCAAGACTCACAAGTGTTCCAAAGAAAAAACCAGAAATAATTGAATGTGGAATTGGTGGTAAATCAGTTGAAGATAAACTTGAATTTGCACAAAACGTACTTGGAAAAGAAATCAACCCTGGGGACTCATTTTCAGATGGTGAACATGTAGACACCATAGCTGTTACCAAGGGTAAAGGATTCCAAGGACCTGTTAAAAGATTCGGTGTCAGAATCCAATACGGAAAAGCAGCAAGAAGCAGTAAAGCACGTCATGTAGGTTCAATTGGACCATGGACACCTGCAAGAACCATGTGGACAGTTGCAATGGCAGGTCAGATGGGATACCATAAAAGAACTGAATACAACAAAAAAATCCTAAGAATTGCTGAATCCTCACAAGTGGATGATGTAAATCCAAAAGGTGGATTTGTTAAATATGGACTAGTTAAAAATGGCTATGTTGTATTAAAAGGCTCAATACCAGGACCATCAAAAAGACTTGTCATGCTTAGAAAAGCTGTAAGGCCAATAGGTAAGCATAACGATGCACCAGATATTACATACATAAGCACAGCTTCAAAACAGGGAGTTTAAACTTAATAAAGAGTGATTTAAATGGAGAAGATCAAAGTTTATTCATTGGAAGGCGAAGTCGTCGAAGAGATTGAACTTCCTGAAATTTTCATGGAAGTATTCAGACCCGACCTTATAAAAAGGGCGGTTATATCATCACAAACAGCTAGAATACAGTCATGGGGAACAGACCCAATGGCAGGTAAAAGAACAACAGCTAAATCATTTGGTTCAGGCCGTGGTGCGGCAATGGTACCGCGTGTTAAAGGATCAAGACACCCTGCAGGTTCAAAAGCAGCATTCATTCCCCAGGCAACTGGTGGTAGAAAAGCACATCCGCCTAAGACAGAAAGGATCATACACGAGAAGATCAACAGAAAAGAAAGAAGACTCGCAATAAGATCAGCTGTCGCAGCAACTGCAAACAGGGAAATAGTTGAAGGTAGAGGTCATAAAATAGCTAACATAGATCAAATACCATTTGTTGTTGGTGACGAACTTGAAACAGTTAAAAGAACTAAAGAAACCCGTGAAATATTCGAGAAACTTGGTTTAATGGACGATGTTACAAGAGCTAAAACAGGTCGAACAATAAGAGCTGGAAAAGGTAAAATGAGGGGTAGGAAATATAAAAATCCAAAAGGCCCTCTAGTGGTAGTTGGAGAAGATAAGGGTATAAGCCTCGGCGCAAGAAACCATGCAGGTGTAGATGTTGTTGTTGTAAATAATCTTAACGCAGAACTCCTAGCACCTGGAACACACCCTGGTAGACTCACTATTTACACTAAATCAGCTGTAGAAAAGTTAGGAGAACTTTTCAAGTAATTAAAAGGGGTAGTGAAAATGGATCCTTACGCAGTAATAATAAAACCACATCTAACAGAAAAAAGTATGAATTCAATTGATCAGAAGAACGAATTAACCTTTGTAGTTCGTAGAACTGCTAATAAAACCGTGATAAAATCTGCATTTGAAGATCTTTATGCTGTTAAAGTTGAAAGAGTTAACACCCAAATATTAAAGGGACAGAAAGTAGCCTATATAAAACTGGCTGCTGAACACAGTGCAGAGGATATAGCAGTTAAAATGGGAGTATTCTAAGTATTATTCTTATCATAACTATATCATGTTAAATCCAGTATGGACACT
>JAQVTJ010000042.1 GCA_028700095.1 Methanobacterium sp.
AGATTATGATATGCCACACGAGTTCCTACAATTGCATTAGCACCTTTATTTTCGGCTTTTTCTCGCATACTCTTTATTGCTAAATCTCTAGCATTTGGAAGTTCTTCTTCATATTTGGAAGTTCTACCTCCAACAACATCTCGAACCCCTGAAACATATCTTTGTACATATTTGCACCTAGAAGGGAGTCACCTGTAACTAAACCATAATATTCAATTATTTCCTTGCCTTCAATAGTTGGTGTGGTTAAAATCAGCATTTATCTGACCTCCTAATTAATTATATCTAATTTATTGATTTTATACTATTTTAGTTTGGTATAAGCCCTTAATTTTTTATTTTATAAAGATATATTTCTATATATAATTTATACTAATAGAGCAAATGAAAGTAATAAACTATTATAAATATGATATTAGATATTTTTTTAGTAAAAGTTTAAAAGTTTAGTAAATGAAGATATAGTTAATAATGATTTAATTTGGACTTAAATTTAGCACCTGATAATTTGAAAAGGATCATTTTAGGAGTTACCTCTATATGAAGAAAGTGTTTTTATGGTGGTTAATCGCAGAAAGTAAAGGTGGGGAAAATCGCGGTAGAATAATACTTGAACTTAATAAAAGACCATATAATGTTAATAAACTTGCAGAAAAACTTTCACTTGATTATAAAACTGTCAGACATCATATTAATGTTTTAAATGAAAATAACTTGGTTAAATCTACTGGAGAGAAGTATGGTGCATTATATTTCTTATCAGATGAGATGGAAAAAAATTATAATGTCTTCCTTTCAATGTGGGGAGAATTTAAGGAATAATAAATTAATTATATATTAATTGAAAGGATATGAAGGTGTAAAAATGTTAGAATTTAATATATTGGGGTTACAGAATGTTGTACCTAATTTGTTGATATTGGTTAAATATTCTCCTTTAATAACAAGTGTAGCTAATATCTGTCTTTTAATTGGAATGCTATATGTTTATATAGAAAGGTATATGAAGGTGAGATCTAAATTTACAACAACATTAGTTTTAGTTTCACTACTGTTTCTAGTTCAAAATATATTATTCTCTATTTATTATATATTCCCTCTTCCAGAAACTTATATTGATGCTATTTTACCTTTAGTATTTATAGGACTGGAGTTTGCAGCATTATCTTTGCTTTTAATGATAACACGTGAATAATATTTAATAATTTTTTTTTGTCTATTATTTGATTTATAAAATTTATATTTTCTTTTTATTTTTATTTAATATTTATTATAATCTTTCTAATTTGGGTGTAATTTGGAGGGGGAAAAGAGGGCAAAAACTGAGTAAATTTTGGAAAAAATATTTTTATGTGGTTAAACTTACAATATAATATAGTTAAAGAAATTAACAAAAAAAAATATTCAAAGGATTGATATTAAATTTTATTTCTAACTATTTAATCCTTTGAATTAAATTAAAATGGAGGTTAAATAAATGGTAGATATAATAGAAATCAAATCTATTAAACTGACACCTTTTACTAAGATGTCAGCGATAGTAAATGGAATTTTAGGATTCATTATTGCTGTAGTGTTTTCCATAGCAGTTGGAATAATACAGCAGTGGAATAATACAGGACTTAGGATTTAATAGTATTGCAGGTTTAGGCTTGCCTCTAATAATATTCTTACCTATAGGTGCGTTTTTTATAACAATATTAGTGGGGTTTTTCTCTGTATTAGTATATAATATATTAGTACCTAAATTAGGTGGTTTAAAATTAGAATTTGATGGTGATGTAGTTAAGAAGATCCCTGTAATTTCATTTGCTCTTATTATATCAGCTATAACTGCAATATGGGCATTTATTATGGGACTGGTTCTGGCTGCGGTAATTACACCTATGTATTCATTAATTAGTACAATGCCAGATAATAATATAACATCTGCTGCCGGGGTTAATTTACCTAGTGGATCAGGATTTGAAGCAATATTTATAGTTGCTTTAATTATTGGACTGCCTATATTAGTATTTGTATTTGGTTTTATTTACAGTGCTATAATTGCTATATTATACAACTATGTAGTTAGCAGGGTAGCTAAAATTAGTTTAAAATTTGAAGCAATTAACAGGGACCTTAATGAATTAAAAAATATACCATTACTCCAAAATGCTCTTGTAATAGGACTTATGTCAGCCATAATAGGAATAATACATAGTATTATATTCCAGAACTATACAGAATTTATATATAATTTTGTAATATACTTTGCAGTAGTAGCTTTAATGGCTTATATCTACAATTTCTTGGCACCTAAAATTGGTTCAATTAAAGTTAAACTAGAATAGATTTAATTATTTCTTATTTTTTTTAAAACTATGAAATATATGCAATTAATATATGTTTATCTTAAAAATTATAAAATCCTTATTACCCCCCCCTCTCACAATATATAATTTTTTTGATAGATAATTTATAAAAATGGGATATATTTTATCCTGTTAAATCCCATTACACATTTTTATATAGGTTTAATGGTATATAATGAGAAGAATTTATGCCAGTTATATCCTTCTCTTTTTTTAGAAGTAGCCTCTTTAAAAACCATTACTTATAGAATATTTTAAAAAGTTCCATATTTAAAAAAAATATTAATGATATAAAAGTCTACCTAAAAAGGTTAACAATAATTTATTACAACATACCAAAAATTATAATTTTTTTATTCTTCTCGGTTTTTTTTAGAATATCCAACCTTTATCACACCCATAATAATTTCTTATATTCCTGTTAAACCATTTCATTAAAAAAAATGGTTTTAAATTATTATTATAGCACCATAAAGGAATAAACATCCTAATATAACAGTTATACTTCCAATCAATATTGTTATTTTACCCATATTATTTTTGGAAATTCTATTTATAAAAATTACCCCTATTATGATTGCAATGATGAAGAATATGGTGTTTGTAATCACTAAAATACTCAAAGAATATATAAACATTATAATTAACCATAAAATAGTGGTTATTACAATTCCTATATAAAATATAGGTTTTAATATTTTATTTGTCTTAGTAGTTGTTTGTCTGTTTTGTGTTGATTTTCTAGATAGTAATGTCATTATAAATAGCATAATTAATGTTCCAAATGCTAATAAAAATCCTATAAAATTAAGGAATAGTAAAGTTACAGGTTTTCCAAAGAAATGTTCTTTTAAAATAGGTGCATTAACTATATCTTGGAGAATATCCTCTGCATTAAACATTTCATTATTTCCTATAATAAGTAAATATTTCCCATCATTGTTTCCATTAAAAACTTTAATCTTATATATTCCCGCAGAGACATTTTTACTAATTACAGGCCCATCTAAATAAAAATCTTTAAATTCCCCAATAAAAGGCTTCCAGGTTCCTGTGGTACCATTTAATGTGAAAAGTGGCTTTCCTGATAAATCTGTAACTTGTACAGATGGTAATGATCCACCTAATCCTTTACATGCAGGTACCGTAATGCCAAGACATAATTCAAATGATACATTGGAATTAATCTGGTAATAATCGGATTTACCATTGAGATTACCATAAAATGCTTGCATTAAATCGGGATTTTCTATTATTATTGGATTGGTAGTTGTTGTATCTATTCCAACCACGACACGCGGTTGATGTGCTGTTGCATTACCAATAAAAAGTATTATAATAAATAAAAAAAGTATTAATTTTAGACCATAACCATTGATACTATTTGATTTCATACGAATCTCTCACCATTATACAATCTTTTTAAATAATTAATCATAGCAAATATATTTTCGATATTTTTTTCTAAACAGGCGGCTTCTAGTTGTTTTATAATTAAATTATTACATAAACCATTAAAATAGATAAAAAGTTATTACTCCTCCACTAAATTATATTATTTAATAGTAATTAACCTAAACCCATATATAATATTATTCATAAAAAATTTAATATTTAATGAGTAACAAAATATTAACAAGCCACTTACACATAAAACAAAGATAATTTAAGCTTAAAATAAATATCTATCCCGTTTATAATATTTCCATACCCCTATTTAATAATATTTTAATAATTTTTATAGAAATTCCACTAGGAATAAAAAGGTTTTAATTAAATTTCAAGGATAAATATGAATTTTAATAAATGTGGCTGATATTATAAAACAAAGGAAATATATTAGATGAAAATTTAAAATTATATAAATAATCTGTTTTAATCCAGAGGATATATTAATATAATTGATGGAAGGATAATGATGAAAAATATGGAAAAAATTTGTGAAAGCAAAATCAATTTACAATATAAACAGATTTTCAATGCAACACCAGAATATTACATTATCATAACTCCTGATATTCCGAATTTTACTGTAACAGATGTAACAGATGCTTATCTTGAAAAAACCAAAATTCAACGAAAAAATATTATAGGCCGTAGTATCTATGAACTAATCCCAAATAAACAGAATAATATAAGAAAAACATCTAAATCATTTCAAAGAGTGCTTGCTAATAAAATTGCAGATGAAATGGGTATTATAAAACATCATATTCAAAGATCAAAAGAAGAAGATGATTTAGAAGAATGGAACTGGAATGCAATTAATTATCCTGTTTTAGATACGAAGGGTCAAGTTATATATATTATCCACAAAGTTGTTAGTGATAAAAATCCCATATCCAAAGAAAATAAATATCCCTCAATCAATCTATCACTCAACAGAGGAATACAAGAAATAAGTCGATTTGAAGAAGTTTTACGAGGATATGAAAAAAAATTTCGACGATTATATGAATCAGGTTTATTTTATGAATCGGGATTGTTTGGTGTGATATACTGGAATATGGATAATAAAATTGTTGAAGCCAATGATAAATTCTTAGAAATGGTGGGTTATACACGAAACGACCTGAGAAACGGTAAATTAGATTGGTTTAAAATGACTCCTGCAGAGTATAGATATACAGATGAAAATTCCATTAAAGAGCTTAAAGCATATGGAGCTAATAAAAACCCCTTTGAAAAGTATATATACGCAAAGACGGTACATACATGCCAATAATAATTGCATGTGCCATGCTTGATGAAGCATGTTTTAATGGAGTAGCTTTAATATTAGATATTACCGAACGAAAAGAAATGGAAAAAGCACTTAAAAAGAGTGAAGAAGAATACAAACATCTGGTCAACTATGCCCCCACAGCAATATATGAAATAGATTTTAAAGGTCCTAACTTTAAAAGTGTAAACCAAGCATTTTGTAAGTTATTAAGCTATACTAAAGAAGAATTATTTAAAATAAATCCATTTGATATTTTAGACAATGAAAGTAAACAAAAATTCCAAGAGAGAATTGAAAAAGGATTAACTGGTGAAAAAATAGATGAAAACATAGAATATAAAATTATTGATAAAAATAGTATACTTGATGGTGCACTTGTAATAGGACATGATATCACAGAACGTATTAATGGAGAACATATAAAACAACAACTTCTGGATAAGGAACAACAACTCACAGAAAAATTACAAGCATCAAATGAGAAATTAATATCCACCACCAAAAAACTTCAGCAAGCAAATAACGAATTGGTTAGAGCACAAAATAGCCTTAAAGATATAATCAATAAATTAATGATCTCAAATAGAGAATTGGAACAATTTGCATATGTTGCATCACATGATCTGCAGGAACCTCTACGAATGGTTTCAAGCTTTACACAGCTATTACAACGACGTTATAAAGATCAGTTAGATGGAAATGCTGATGATTATATTAATTTTATTGTTGACGGTGCTCAACGTATGAAAAAATTAATTGATGATTTATTAGCTTATTCTAGACTTAACACAACAGATCGTGTATATGAATTAATAGAAATGGATCTACTTTTAGAAGATGTTCTAATAAATTTAAAAGCAGCAATAAATGATACTAACGCTAATATTATCCATAAAAATCTACCCACAATACACGGTGATCCTATACAAATTAGCCAACTATTACAGAATATAATTGGAAATGCGATTAAATTTCATGGAAATAAACCTCCACAAATTAAAATATCTGCAAAACAGTTGAAGGAACATTGGTTATTCAGTGTAAATGATAATGGTATTGGTATTGAACCAAAACATCAAGAACAGATTTTTAATATATTTAAAAGACTTCATACAAGAGAAGAATATGATGGAACAGGTATAGGGCTATCAATCTGTAAAAGAATAATAGAAAGACATTGGGGAGAAATATGGCTTGAATCTGAAAAAGGAGAAGGTAAGACATTTTACTTTACAATATCCCTAAAAAAATAATTCATATTAACCTATTTCCCATTATAACTATCTAGATTAAATTTTAACATGTATATTTATATTTTAAATCCTATTTATGACAATATAGATAATTTATTTTTTAATTAGAAATTTAAACAAGGAATTTATTATATTATTAAATTAATGTTATCTGTCCTGAAATTTTTGAGATATTTTATTTTTGCTGATTTTTTTGGAATAAGTCTAAAGTTACTTGTACCTCATAATCTAATAACTCTTCAGTTTCACAATCTAATGTTTTAATATCTGGATCCATAAATTTTATAGCTTGAAGTGGATAGTTGGTCTGTTCTTTTGGACAATTTTTTTTATATCTTTTGAACGATTCCATTTTATCACCTAATTAAATTTTAGACATATATAATATATCATAATAATCCTAGAGCATTTGAAAAGTAAGGATATGGATATAAAAAAATATATTCCAGAGATTTCTTTTTAGATAATTAAATAAAAAAAAATTTATTTTTAAATATTTATACATTATTTATGATATAACTTAAAAATAGTATTCTTATTAAAAGAAAAATAATTAGCCCCTATTTAATCTAAAACTTAAAGATTATGGATAATACCCTTTTTTTATGGGGAACAAATATAAGTTACAATAACAGTGTAATAAAGTTTTATAGTGCCCTCCAAAAAAAAGGGTTTAATATAAATTTTTATCTAGATTTTTAAGTGGATATAAATCCATGACCTTGTATTTTAATATTATTTTAGGTTTTTAATCATTTTCCAGTAAACTGGTGATTTCTCGTTTGAGTTCTAAAAATTCTGGATCTGTACGGTCACGAATCCTTTCAAGTTTTATATTAAATGTTTTAATAATTTCTCCTGGTCTTTCACTTAATACAACTACTCTATCTGCCATAAAAACAGCTTCATCCACATTATGAGTAACAAAAACTATTGTTTTATGTTCTTCTTCCCAGATACGTACAACTTTTTCCTGTAATTTATGTCTTGAAAGCACATCTAAAGAAGCAAATGGTTCATCCATTAAAAGTGCATTGGGATCATTTACAAGTGCACGTGCTATTGCAACCCTTTGTTTCATACCACCAGATAATTGGTTGGGATAGCTTCTTCAAATTGGTATAATCCCACCATTTCAATATATTTTCTAGCTCTTTTATAGCATTGTTCATTTTCAAACCCTTTAATTTCAAGTCCAAATGCAACATTATCTAATACATTTCTCCATGGGAATAGTGAATATTGTTGGAACACAAATCCCCTGTTTGTGCTGGGTCCTGTGACAGGTATATTATTTTCAGTTATTGTTCCGCTTGTTGGGAAGTCCAAACCAGCAATCATTCTTAAAATTGTTGTTTTACCACAGCCAGATGGACCTACAACTGAAAGAAATTCTCCATCATTTATTGTTAGATTTATATCTTTTAGAATTTCTAAATCTTTTCCATTGTCAATAAATCTTTTATTAACATTTTCCAGTATGAAACCCATTTATAATCACCAGTTTAATTTCCTTTCCATATGTCTAAAAATATGTTCAAATCCTAATCCAATTAATCCAATTGTTAACATACCCACAATAGCACTTGCACTGTCTAACATACTAGTAGCGGTTAATATAAGATATCCTAGACCATTGTTAGATCCGATCATCTCTGCTGCCACAGTACACATTAAAGCTATTCCCATTCCAACTTTAAGTCCAGTTATTATATTAGGAAGAGCAGCTGGTACAACAACCTTTTTTAATATTTGATACTGATTAGCCCCCAATGTAGCTGCAGTTTCAATATATACATTATCTATCCTTTTAACACCATCTGCAGTGTTAATAAGTATGGGGAATATGCTACCTACAAAAATAACAAATAATGCAGAACCTAATCCTAAACCAAACCAGAGTATTGCAAATGGTATCCATGCAATTGGTGGTATGGGTCTAAGTATTCCAATTATAAAACCTAAATAATCTTCAACTGTTTTTGACCATCCCATGAAAATACCAACAGGAATTGCAACAGAGGCAGCCACAAGAAATCCTAACAAAACCCTTGTAAGGGTATCAAATGTATCTTCTACAAGTGTGCCATTAATTAAAAGCTTTTCAAAAGCAATAAAAACATCATGAGGGCTTGGAATTAAATATGATGGTATTATTCCAGTGTAAGTTGTTAACAATGCCCATACTATGATAATAATAATTGGTACTATTAATGATGTTAGTGTTTTTCTCATTTAATCACCTAAAAATTGAGTATCAAAAATTTGATCCACTGTCATGGGTTTTTTTAAATATCCCATTTTAAGTTCAATATTCATGAAATCAATTACCTTCTCCCAGAATACTTTATTTACTTGAGAAACAAATTTCACATGGGAAAGTGACATCATCTCCAATTCAGGATTTGTTGTTAACTGTGTTGAAACTAGATTCGCTGTTGCATTTGGATTGTTATTAATAAATTCCGTGGCTTTTTTATGTATATCCAAGAATTTATGGAGTTCCTGTGTATGTTGATCAATAAAATCTTGTCGTGCAACAATAACACAACAAGGATGATCAGGCATTATCTCATCAGAATAAACCATAATATTTCCAACACCTCTATACGGAGCAAGTGAAACATAAGGTTCATAAGCTATATATGCATCCACTTTTTTGGAAGCCAAAGTACTTGGTGACATATAAATGTTTACTGAAGAAATATCAACGTCATTAGTTGTTAAATTAAATTTTCGAAGTTGATAAAGTAAAATAACCTGTTGTATAGAGCTTACTCCTGGTTTTGCTATCTTTTTACCTTTTAAATCAGCCATATTAGTTATGTTTTTGGATCAACAACTATACCACTACCATCAAGATTAACAGCAGCTACAATTTTTATTGGTACTCCTTCATTTATTCCCTGTAATGCTGGAGCTATTCCAATATATCCTAGATCTATATCCCCACTTGCAATTGCCGAAACAATAGATGAACCTGTTGATATAGTCATAGAGGTTACATTTAAACCTTGATCTTTATACATATTTGTGTTTCTGCAACAAAAAGGGCTGATTCATGATCACAAGGAATATAAGCAACCCTAATATCATTAGAATTAGTATTATTATAATAATTAGAATTAAATAATATAAATAAAAAAATTATAATACCAATGATTACTACAATTATATGATTTCGTTTCATTCCAAATCTCCAATTTATTATAGGGATTGATTTTAATATTTTATCAATTTAACTATATTTTTGTAAAAATTATTTATTTAATAAATTAAATTCCTATCCAATATATATTGTTAAATTGGGTTTAAAATGGAAATTTTAAAGCCATAAAATATCTTATGATTACCTAATTTATACATTTAATCCATATATTCACATTCAATGATAGTGCATCAAAGTAATACTATAAATATCTATTTTTTATTAAAATCATTAATTTACTATTTATATTCTATTTAGAATTAAGATGAATTATACTATTATATTTATTTAAATAAATGATAGAGCCATAATTATTAATAATAGTATAATTAGGGAGCGATGAACTCTTATAAATATAATTCAAAAAGGTTATAATTTATAGTGATCATATACATAATTAGATAGTAAGAAAATATTATATTTTGGTTTTAGGAGGTTGAATAAAAATGATAGATTTATTTACTGTATTTATAATTGGTTTTATTATTTTAATTGTTCTAGGATTGTCTATTAGGGTGGTTAATCAATATGAGAGAGGTGTTGTTTTCCGTCTTGGTAAGGTTATTGATATTAAAGAGCCGGGCTTGAGATTTTTAATTCCTCTGGTGGATCGTATGGTTAAACCTTCATTGCAGATAATTACCATGCCTATACAATCCCAAAAAATTATAACAGAAGACAATGTATCAATAGATGTTGCTGCTGTAGCCTATTTTAAAATTATTGATCCATACAAAGCAGTTGTTGAAGTTGAAAATTATACCCGTGCTGTAAACCAAATATCCCAAACAACAGTTAGAAGTGTGGTGGGACAGTTCAATTTAGATGAGATACTTTCTGTAACTCCTAAAATAAATGCCAAGATCAAAGAGATTATAGATGAACATAGCGAACCATGGGGAATTAATGTCACCACAGTTGAAATAAAAGATATCACGCTTCCAGAGAACATGAAACGTGTTATAGGGTTGCAAGCTGAAGCTGAAAGAGAGAAAAGAGCTAAAATTATTGCTGCAGAGGGTGAATATTTGTCTGCTGCTAAGTTGGGAGAGGCTGCAGATATCATATCTGAACATCCAATAGCTTTACAGCTTAGAATTATGCAGGTACTTAACCAGATAGCAGTTGAGAAAAATTCAACTATAATATTCCCAGCTCCATTAATGAATAGTATATCTGACATTTCAAATTTTCTAAAATCTGAAAATATGGAAGCTCAAAAACCCAAAGAAAAAAAGTAAAAAAAAATATCAAAAAATTTTTTTTATAAAAGAAATTTATCTTAAAATGGAATGGTTAAAATTTTATTATAATTTTAACTCATATCCCCTATTTTTTAAAACACATACCTCGCAATGTTTTATTCAAAAATTTATAAATTATTAATATAACCAATTAAGTGTTTATTTTGTTAAATATATAAAAAGAAATGTGGATATTTAAGACAATTTCAATAGTATAATAAAAAAATTATAATTTATTATGTTTTATTATATTAACTTTAGAATAAATTATTTATTTAATTACCATTCCCTGTAGCTTTTCTTGATGATTGTCACAGCGAGAATATTTATATTTGTAGCTATTTTGGAAACTGCATTTATACTTTGGTAAACTTATTTTCTTAATATGATCATTTTCATCTAAGTATTTACAATTATAACAACAAGGAGTTTTTAAGTTTTCATTCATAAATCTGCCTCAAATACTTTTTATCATTCTTTTATTAAATTATTCTTCTGTTATCTTTTTATAATCATTTTTAATATAATAATATATTTTATCGGATATTGTGTTGACTTTAAAACTAGATTATATTTATTTAATTAATTTTAATATGGGGTTGGTAAAATACTAATTTTTTCATATATAATCCTAATATTTGTTTACAAAATCATATGCAAAAATTAGTTATTAATTCTAAAACTTTGATCTTAATAGTATAATTAGCTTAACTGAGATAATTTTTTATAAATCGGAGGCGAACAGGGGAAATTCCTTTTCACAAAAAAATAAAGCGATATACCTTTTTGATAAAAATTGTAATTTTGAAATGAAATATTTCCCTGTTCAATTTTATATTATACAGATGATCTATATACACTTTATGTTTTATAGGATACTTTTTTTTATTCCCCAATTATAGAGGATAAATTCTATAAATATGTTGTATTATATTACAAGTTTTATAATGGACGAATTTTATGGATAAATTATATATATTTGTATAAAAATTTTATTATATCTATTTTACTCTTAATGCTTATATTTAAATCTAGAATCCTAAAAAAAATGATTCCAAAGAAATTTTTTTTTATAAATAAATAAATAAATAAATTTAAAGGTTGTTATTTTTTTGCTTCGGAAATAAATTGTAATAAATCTATAATGGCGATTGTTCTAGCTTGTTCTTCTAGTATATCTAAATATTTAATTGTTTTAAATTTATCAACTAAATCATTACAACGATTTCAAACTCTGGAATAAATAGATTTTCGCCTTCTTTAATTAATGTAAGATCTTTTAATAAAGCTTTATATTCAGTAATGCATTCTTCATATCTTTTAAATTCAATATATTTTTTATTAATCATAGTATTCCTTCCATTTGTTTTATTAGATAAACATATTCTATAAAAAAATATACTTTTTAGTGAAAAATTAAATGAGTTAAATCATCAGCAAAAATTCCACTCTATTGTTAAATTGGATATATTTGGTTGATAATTTAAAATAAACTAATATAAATTTTTAGGTCATAAAAAAAATAGATCGTGAAAAAGAAAATTTAATGGTTTTTAGATATTTTTTAGTTCATGTCCTCGAGATCTTATTTGGGAAGGTATCTCATAGTAGTTGTTTTTAAGATCATCCAAGCCGATTGATTTCGAGATCTCCATCGACGAAACCGATACCCCGACCAATCCCAAAAGCCACTTGTTCATCGCCTTGGAGCTGAAGAGAAGGCAGGTCGCTGTCTCCACCCTGGCACCCCGTTTCATCGGAGAGTTCCAGAAAGGAATCGACTATATCGGGGACT
>JAQVTJ010000043.1 GCA_028700095.1 Methanobacterium sp.
AAAAATATGGCAGATATTGTTGATGGAATGGTGAGTAAGAGTATAACTGCATTTCTAAATGAAGACATGGGTCTGGTAAGGGAAATAAAAAAGGATGATGACAAAGTGGATGATCTATTTGATCATGCCCTTCAGGATATATCTAATAGTATGTTCCAAGAGAAAGATGCTATATCCTTCCTGATATATCTGTTATTTGTTGCAAGGTTTCTTGAGAGAATTGCTGACAGAGCAGAAAACATAGGGGACAGAACCATCTATATGGTTACATGTGAAAAACCAGGTGTAGCAAGTAAATTAGATGGATTAGTTAAAGATAAAAAATAAAAATTTCTTATAATACCCACTTTTTTAAATCCCTACATCTGGGTAATAACATATTTTATAATGGTATTAGGTGTTAGTATCTATAATTTATATTATGGGATATGAAAGTTTTTATTTGGAACCATATAACTTCTAAAATTTATATTATTTTACGGGTTATTTGTCTTATATAATGGTGCTTGCATGTCTTGCAGCCCAACATTGTATGCAAATACCAATGGGCAGACCTGCAGTATGGGTGTCTATAAGTTCTACTTTAACATCTAAGGCCGTAGTATTACCTCCTAAGCCCATTGGACCAATTCCTGTTGCATTTACAAGTTCAAGTAATTCTTGTTCTAATTTAGCTAATCTTTTATTAGGATTTTTAGAATTAACATCCCTTAAAAGAGCTTTTTTAGCAAGTTTCAAAGCATAATCTGATGATCCTCCAATTCCTACCCCTATCCTTGTGGGTGGACATGGTTTTCCACCTGCTGCAAGAATTGTTTCAACTACAAAGTTTTTTATTCCATCAACACCCTCACCAGGTAATCCCATTTTCATTGCATTATTATTTTCTGATCCGAATCCTTTTGGAAAAACAGTTAATTCAATATAATTTCCTTCAATTAATTCAATATCTACAATAGGAACACCTATACCTGTATTGGTACCGGTATTTTCTCTTGTTAAGGGATCAACAACATTAGGACGTAAGGGTACTTCTATTGTTGCTTTTTCAACTCCATTTTTTATTCCTTTATATAAGTTTTCGACTTTTACATTACCAAGTTTTACAAATATTATAGGCAACCCTGTATCTTGACACATTGGAATATTATTTTTATGTGCTGCTTCAATATTATCAAGTATTGCCTTTAAATTAAGCCTAGCTGTTTTATTTGTTTCATTAAAATAGGCGTGATTCAAAGCATTCTTCACATCATTTGGTAGTTCAATAACAGAATTTTTATAGAGAAATAAAATAGTATCTTCAATTTGTTTCTGTGTAATCATATAAACCAGCTCTAATATAATACTTAAAGTTTTTATTTATTTAATATTTATTATATATTAAATGAAATTCGAAAGAATATAACTTATTTATCTAATGAAGCCTTTATATAAATTAGTTTTTATTAAATATTTAAGGTTGTAAAGAAAAATAAAAAAAATAGTATTATATCTAAAAAAAAAATTTTTTTTAATAAAAAATTTAAAATGAAATAGAAAAAAAAATATTTCCCTAATATTTCAGTATCATTTTAACTTTCTGAAGTTCTTCTGCAATTTTGTCACGTTTTTGTGTTAAAATATCTTCTGAATCAATTTTAAGTGCTTCTTTAGGACATGTTATAACACAAAGAGGTATATCTCTATCTATGCATAGATTGCATTTTTTAGCAATTCCTAATTCATCCATATGTATGGCACCTATAGGACATGAATCTCTACATAATCCACAACCTATACATTGGTCTTCCATAATTATTATGGCACCATCATTTTCAACAATTGCATTTTCTGGACAGATAGTCATACAAGGTGCTCTGTCTTTAGCACAATGAAGACAGTGTACTGGAACTCCACTTATAATTCTTATTGCATTTTGCGGACATTCCCGCTCACATCGTGAACATTCATCACAGAGTTCTGGTTTTGAAATTAATTCTTTCATTTCAGACCTCCTTGTGTAGAATTTTTTTAGTTCTCGAGTTAGCTGTTAAAATACCAATCATATTAGTATTTTTTCTTTTATTTTTACCTAAACCACTGAGCTTGTCAATATGTTCTTTTTGTTTATCAATTTTCATCCTTTCAGTATCTACCTTTGCTATGGCCCGTTTAGAGCATGCTGTGATACAGGCAGGTGTGTCTTTATCAGGGCATTGATGACATTTATGTGCTTTTTTTTCATGTATGTTTATGGAACCAAATGGACATACCATCATACATAAGCCGCAGCCAATACATTTTTCAGTGATAATGTCAATATCCATTGCATATGTTGGGCATATCATCTTACATGGGGCATCTTCGCATTGTTGGCAGATTATTGGATAGAATGATCCTTCAATCTCCCTTACAGAGATCCTTGATGTTCCATAGAGTTTGCTGCAAGCTTCTTCACAGTCTCTGCAGCCATCACAGAGGTCGGGTTGAATCAGTATCTTATCCAAGTTCATATCCCCCTATATCTTAAGCTCAGTGCAGATTGCATCTACATGGCTTTGGATCTTTTCTTTTTCAATGTCAGTTAAATGTTTAAATCTTTTCTGTGCATCCAAATATTCTTTAACCATTCTTCTTTGGATTGGTTTGTATGTGACTTTGAATTCACCTTCTTCTATTTCATAGAGTATCCATGATCCTGTTTCAACTGCTAATCTTCCAAGTTCTATGGTTTGAGCAGGATTGTAACCCCATCCAGTTGTACATGGTTGTTGTAAATGGATATATGCAGGTCCTTCAATTTCTGCTGCTTTTTTCACTTTTTTCATGAGATCTTCAGGATATGATATTGAAGCAGTTGCTACATATGGTACTCCATGGGCTGCCATTATCATGGGCATATTCTTTTTAGGTTTATTTTCACCGAAACTTTCTTTACCATGAGGTGAAGTTGTTGTTGATGCTCCGTATGGTGTTGCTCCACTTCTTTGTATACCTGTATTCATATATGCTTCATTATCGTAACATATGTAAATTAAATTATGCTCTCTTTCCATGGCTCCTGATAGAGATTGAAGTCCAATATCTGCTGTTCCTCCGTCTCCTCCAAATACAACAACATTTGTATCGGTTTTTCCCTGTGCTTTCAATGCAGCTTCAACACCTGATGCAACTGCTGATGCATTTTCAAATGCAACATGCATCCATGGTATTTCCCAAGAAGTTTCAGGATAAGGAGTGGTTATAACTTCTACACAGCCAGTTGCAGATATTGCTACTGTGTTTTCACCCAATACTTTGAGTGCAAGTCTAACACCTATTGTGGCACCACATCCAGCACAACCTCTATGTCCTGGTGCTAGGAATTCCTTGTTAGGTAGTTCCATTTAATGTTCCTCCTTTTTTAGTCCTATCCATTGTGTTTGTTTAGTTGGATTTTTGGTTTTTTCCATGATTTCCTTTATATCTGAAGGTTTAATATCTCTTCCTCCAAGACCTACTATGAATCCTGAGACATCTAAACCTGTGTTGGATCTGATTTCAGTGGCTAAAACTCCACCTATACTGAAGCAAACATTTTTATCAATCACACCAATTTTTGAGGCTCCTTTCAGTGCTTCGTATATTTGGGTTTTTGGAAATGGTCTGAAAACTCTTACACGTACTAATCCAACTTTTTCTCCAGCATCTCTAAGTTCATCCACAACATCTTTAATTGTACTGCATATGGATCCCATTGCAACAATTATAACATCTGCATCTTCAGATCGGTATTTTTCAACAAAATCATAATCTCTTCCGAAAATCTCTGAAAATTCAGTATGAGCTTTAGCTATTATTTCCTGGGATCTTTCCATTGCTAATTCCATATCATAACGTGCATCCATATAGTAGCTTGGATCTGTAAATGTACCAATTGACATGGGCTTTTTTGTATCGAGATAGGCATGATCTGGTTTATACTTAGGTAAGAATTTATTTACATCCTCTTTTGCAGGTATGTTAACTGGATCCACAGTATGTGTTAATATAAAACCATCTATACATACCATACTAGGAAGAAGTACATTTTTATCTTCTGAAATTCTGTAGGCCATTAATATAGAGTCAAGGGCTTCTTGTCCATCTTCTGCATATATTTGTATCCATCCTGCATCTCTTTCTGATATTGAATCCTGTTGATCATTCCAAATACTTAACGGTGCAGATAATGCTCTGTTAGCATCAGCCATAACCACAGGTAATCTTAAACCTGCAGCTGCAAAGCTTATCTCATGCATCAAAGCAAGTCCCTGTGATGATGTTGCTGTAAATACCCTTACACCTGTACCAGAAGCACCTAAACTTGCACTTATTGCACTGTGCTCTGATTCCACCATTATATACTCTGAATCTAGATCTCCATCTGCAACATATTTTGCAAGGTATTCAGATATGGTTGTTTGTGGTGTTATGGGATAAACTGGAATTACCTCGGGATTTGCAAGTTTAACTGCTTCTGCAATTGCTTGGTTTGCAGACATCACTTTAGTAACCATTTTATTCTCTCTCCATTTTTATTGCTTTGACAGGACATTCTACTTCACATATCCCGCATCCTTTACAGAAATCATAGTCAATATCATAATCCTTATTTATACATCCTTCCGGACAAAACATATAACAGTTTACACATTTTATACAGGTTTCTTTGTCAAGTGTTGGTTTAAATGTTCTCCAGCTGCCTGTTTTGTTTTGACGGGTACTGCCTGGTTCTTTAACACCTGCTCCTATTGATACCATAAAATCACCTTTATATTATTAAAATTTATTTATCTATTTTTTTTGCAGTATTATAAGCTAGTGTTGCGGCTTTGGCGTTCTTTTCACCTATTTTTCCACTAAAAGTTTCATTTATAATTTTTATAATTGATTCGATTGAAACTGCACCAGTAACACCTGCAAATGCCCCTAAGAGTATAGTATTAACAATTGGAACACCTAAAATATCAAGTGCAATACCTGTTGCATCTACTTTATGGATATCTGCACCTTCAGTTTTTTCTATACTATTCTTGGTGTTAATTATTAATTTTCCTCCCTCTTTGAGCCCTGAAAACACATCTACAACTTTTAATAAGCCGTCATCTAAAACTAATACGTAATCAGGATTGTAAATTTGATATCTTCTTCTAATTGGTTGATCATCTATTCTAGTAAACGCCATAACAGGAGCACCCCTTCTTTCAACTCCAAAAAATGGGAATGCTTGGCAGTATTTACCGTCTTCAAATGCGGCTTTTGCAAGTATCTCTGCTGCTGTAACTGCACCCTGTCCTCCGCGTCCGTGAAAGCGAACTTCAATCATCACTTATACCTCCATTAATAATGGTTAACCATTATGGGTTGTTATATATATATACACATGTTGGTTATGATCTTATAGTAACTGATCTTAGTTAAATATATTAGATGGGGCGAATTTATGAGGATCCTTATAATCACAGGAAAGTTAGCAAGTCAACTTGTAAAAAGAGAAACATCCAAATCAGAGCATGATATATGTGTACATATTATTAATACTCCCATAGCAGCATTTTTAACTCCAAAAAGGATTGTTGAAGAAATTAGGAAATATGGGGTAAATGATTCGGATAATTCTAATAAAAATCTGATCTTTAATATAAAATCATTTGACATTATATTAACACCAGGTTTAATAAGGAAAGATGTTAATTATATTAAAGAAAAACTAGGTATTAAAACATATAAAGGACCTAAAGATGCTGCAGATATTGGAATAGTTCTTGAAATGATAGATAAGCTGGAATTATCTTCTAATGTTCCTGCTGATAAATTAATAGAAGATGAACTTAGAAAAAGAGCTTTACAATCCATTGAAGAATTTGAAAATAATAATGAAAAAATCCATAAACTTCTTAAAAAACCAGAAAATATTCTCGTTGGTAAACTACCAGTAGGGCAAGATTTTCCAATGAGAGTACTTGCAGAAATAGCTAATGCTCCATTATTAAATGAATATGAACTATTGAAAAGAGCAGAATATTTTGTGAAATCTGGTGCAGATATGGTTGATTTAGGTATGATAGCTGGTGAAACCAAAGCAGAACATATACCTGGAATGGTAAGTCTTTTAAAGAAACATTTAGATGTTGCCATTAGTATTGATACATTAAATCCTGTTGAAATAAAATCTGCGGTTGAAGCTGGTGTTGATTTGGTTTTAAGTTTGGATCATGGTAATTGTGAAGAAGCATTACCTTATATTGAAGAAAAAAATATTCCTGCTGTTATATTACCAACAGATTATAACAAAAATTGGGTGCCAGAAACAGTTGATGACAGAGTTAAATCCATAGAAGAAATAAGGAGAAAATGTAATAATATTGATGTTTTAGCAGATCTTATTCTTGATCCAATTAACAGTACAAGTATAGTAGATTCTATATTAGCATGTAGACAGTTTAAAGAAAAAAATCATGAACCTGTATTTTTTGGTGTTGGAAATGTAACTGAACTTTTAGATGCAGATTCTGTAGGGGTAAATGCACTTCTTTCAGGTATTGCAATGGAACTAGGTGCAAGTGTACTTTTCACACCAGAAGAAAGTGGAAAAACTAGAGGTAGTGTTAAAGAACTTACAATTTCTTCAAAAATGATGTTCTTATCAAAAAACAGAAATTCTATACCAAAGGATCTGGGAATAAATCTTGTATTATTTAAAGATAAACGTCGACCTGATATAATTCCAGAAGAATTTGATATTCCTGTTATTGAAGCAATAGAAGATTATAAATTCAGACATGATCCATTGGGCAGTTTTAAGATCATGGTTGAAGATGGACAGATAAAGGTAATTCACTATATGAAAATGAAACCTCAAATTGCAATAAAGGGAAATACAGCAAAAGCTGTTTATGATGAAATATTAAAACGAAATTTAATTTCTAGAATGGAACATGCAACCTATTTAGGTTCAGAACTGGAAAAAGCAGAAATCGCATCTAAAATTGGTAAAAATTATATCCAAGACTTTCCACTTTTCAAGGATATAAAATAAGGCTTATAAAATATATAAATTTAATTCCATTTTTTTTAATATTATTAATAATTATATAAATTTAATGATAATCTATCTAAATAGGAGAACATAATATGAATTCCTGTGATAAATGTGGTAATCCTAATATTATAATTAAAAAAAAGCAATCAGGCCAAAAATTATGTAAAGATTGTTTTATTAAATCAACACAAAATAAAGTTATTAAAGATATTCGTAAATATAAACTAATAAAAAAAGGAGATAAAATATTATTAGGACTTTCAGGAGGTAAAGATAGTGTAATGCTTCTGGATATTCTTAATTCTCTTAGGAAAAGAAATATCATAGATATTATAGCTGTTACAATTGACGAGGGAATACATGGCTACAGAGAAGAAGGGGTTGAAATTGCTGTTAGAAATGCAAAAAAACTAGGTGTGGAACATAGAGTAGTTAAGTTTAAAGATTATTTTGGAATAACTCTAGATGAAATAATAGCAAAAAACACACTTAAAGATGGTAGAAGAAATGCATGTACATATTGTGGTGTTTTCAGACGATGGATATTTAATAAAGTTGCAAGAGAAGAAGGCGCTACTAAAATAGCTACAGGACATAATTTAGATGATGAAACCCAATCAATTGTTATGAGTTATCTTGAAGGAAATATACATAACCTAACAAGAATAGGCCCTAAATCTGAAATAAAAAATAAAAAGTTTACAATAAAAATCAAACCCCTGCGAGAAATACCTGAAAAAGAAATTGGATTATATGTTATTGCAAAAGAACTTGAAGTTCATTTCGCAGGTTGTCCCTATGCAATAGAATCATTCCGTGGGGAAATTAAAGATTTCATAAAACAACTATCAAATGAACATCCAACCATAATGTACTCTACATTAAGAGGTTTTGATAAGATTAAAACCATTTTGAAAAAAGAATTTTCCAATAAATCAATTGTAATGGAATGTGAAAAATGTGGAGAACCCAGTGCAGCACAACTATGTAAAGTATGCAGCTTTTTAGAATCATGGAAAAAATAATAAGAATAAATTTATAAATAGATCAAAACCCCATTAATTTTTCTAAAAAAAATATATAAATTCAATATTAAATATTTCATTAAAGGAGAAAATATATGCAAATAAAATTAGTTATTGGAGAAAAAGTAGACTTAATTGAAATTAATAACAATAATACAGTCAAAGATCTTCTAAAAAATATGGATATTGCCCCAGAAACAGTTGTTGTTAAAAAAAATAATTGTATAGTAATTGATGAGGAACTGGTTGAAGATGGGGATTTAATAGAAGTTATACAAGTTATTTATGGTGGATAAATTATTTAGCTTTAACTTGAAAATATAAAAATAATAATTGCAAAATATTTGGGGATGTAACTTTTTGAAAGACTATTATTTAATTGAGGAATATATATCAAGATATTTTAATATAACAGAGTTTTATACAAGTCCTGAAACTTCTTTTTTCATTGTTGATAATTATAACCAAAAGAGATTTTCTAAACTAATAATGGATCTAGATAAAGTAGGATATATTCCATTTATAGAATATGTTAAAGGAAGATATACTATAGGAATTGCTAGTAAAGAAGAGAAAAACAAATCTAAAATTCATATAAATATAATTCTTTTTATTGCAACAGTAATAACCACAATATTTGCAGGTTATAATGTGGCAAATGGTAATATATGGGAGGGAATAGCATTTGCTATGGCATTATTAGGAATAATTGGAGTTCATGAAACAGCCCATTATTATGCAGCAAGAAAACATAATATAAAATCCACATTACCCTATTTTATTCCTGCCCCTACTTTTATAGGAACATTTGGTGCGGTAATAAATATTAAATCACCCATACCTGATAAAAGCTCTCTTTTTGACTTGGGATTTAGCGGACCACTTGCAGGTATTATAATAGCAATTCCTATTCTTATAATTGGAATATATCTATCAAAAATTACTCCAATAATATCCGGATCTATAATTTTTTATCCACCCCCTATAATGGGTATAATAATGTACTTTTTAAAACCTAACATACCTATAGGATATGAACTACAGCTTCATCCACTTGCATTTGCAGGTTGGGTTGGAATAATAATTACATTTCTTAACTTAATGCCTGTAGCATTCTTAGATGGAGGTCATATAGTAAGATCGCTTTTTAATGAAAAAATCCATAGAATAATATCTATAATTGGTGTTTGTATTACATTATTACTTGGATGGATTCCAATGACCATACTTATGATATTAATATTAGTATTAAACAGAAAACATCCTGGTGCACTAGATAATGTTTCTAAATTAACAGTAAAAAGGAAAATTATGGCTATTATAATGTTAATAATTTTTATAGTATGTCTTACACCAGTCCCACGATTTATATAAAAGAATTTACTTTTTTTTATTCACAAAATAAAAGAATATATTATTTATTAATAAATTAATGAATCTAAAAAAAAAATATTAATAAATAATATATATGGAGTTAAATATGAAAGTTTACTATGAATGTGCAGCATGTTTTTTAAGACAGGCAAGAGAAGCATTGGATCTTGCAACTGATAATAATATATTAAAGATGGAAGTCACTGAAAAAGTGTTGGAAATTGTTTCAGAAAATTTTCATAAAGAAGCTGTTTCCAATGTTATATGTACTAAGATTCATAGAACAATAAAACAAGAAACAGAAAACCAAGATCCATATAGTAAAGAAAGAGAACTATCTAATGATATTGCAATGAAATTTCTTCCAAAAATTAAAAAAATTTTAGGAAAAGAAAAAGATCTGAAAAATTATATTAAAATTGCTATAGCAGGTAATGTTATTGATTTCGGTGCTCTTGGATTGGATAAAGATATGGAATCTTTAATATTTAAAACAATAGAAAAAAATCCAACTTTAGACCATTCTAATGAGCTTGAAAATGAATTACATAAAAGTAAAACAGTTCTTTATGTTGCAGATAATGTTGGAGAAATTGTTTTTGATAAGATATTAATAGAAAAATTATTAGAATATGATGTTAAAGTTACAGTGGCACTTAAAGAAAAACCAATATTAAATGATGCATGTGTTGAAGATGCTTTAAATATAGGCTTAAATAATCTAGCTAAGCTCACAACAACAGGCACAGATTCCATTGGTATAATAGAGCAAGATGTTTCTGCAGAGTTTATGAAACTATTCAAAGAATCTGATATGATAATAGCTAAAGGATTAGGTAATTATGAGGGATTAAGTGAGATGAATTTAAAGATGAAACCTGTTTTCTGTCTTCTTAATGCTAAATGCAGGCCTGTTGCAAGGGATATAGGTGTTAATCTTGGAGATAATATTGTTTTAAAATTAAATAAGCAATTGTAAAATTTGAATAACATCTTCTTACTATAACTAAATATTTTTTTGAGAAATTTATAATCTTAAGAAATTAAATATTTATTTATATAAACTTTTTTTTTTAGTTATTAGAAGATAATATTATTTTTTTTTGCAATATATAAAATTCTAAGGGGATTTAGTTATATAATTTGTAAATAATAAAAATAAATAATGTTTTAGTGGGAGTTATTATGCAAGTTGGTTTTATTGGATTTGGAGAGGTTGCATCAACATTATCTCAGGGTCTTATGGAAAATGGTGTTGATGTCTATACTTGTATTGTTGGTAGAGGAAAGAGAACAAATGAATTAGCAAAAAAAACTAAAGTAAAACTATATAATTCATATAAAGAACTAGCAGAATGTTCAGATATCCTTATATCATCGGTTATACCTTCAAATGCTGTTAATGTTGCTGAAATGGTTGGCAAATATTCTAATGGTATCTATGTGGATATGAATAATATCTCACCAAACACTGTTAGAAAAACATTGGCAATGATAGAAAACGGTAAAACAGTTGATGCTGCTATAATCGGTTCTGTTTTAAAAAATGGAATAAATGTAAAGGTAATAGCATCAGGTGCTTTTGCAGATACTTTTGCAAAACTAGGAAATTATGGGATGAATATCACAGTTGTGGGCCCTGAAAATGGTCAAGCTTCAGGAATAAAACTTCTTCGAAGTAATTATACTAAAGGTGTTTCTGCCCTTCTTTTTGAGTCAATTTATCATGCTTATAAATTAGGTATAGATAAAGAAGTTCTTAATTATATTTCTGAAACTGAAGGACAAAATTTTATAGATTCAGCTGTTTCTAGGATAATATCTACAGCTTTCAATGCTGAAAGACGTTCAGAAGAAATGGTAGAAGTAATTGAAATGCTTTCACTAAAACAGAATCCTGTTATGAGTAAAGCAACCTTAAAATTCTTCAATAACCTGAATAAAAATATTAAATTAAATAAAAGACCTGTTAATTATGGTGAAATATTTAAGATAATATCTGAAGATTGATTAAACTATTTTTTTTTAAGGGAAAATCTATCCAATAATTATTACAAATTTATATTTTATTAATAATTTATAAATATTGGAAATAACATAAAACAAATAATAATGTTTGAATATTTAATGTTAAAGAGGAACTATCCATGAAGGCTGAAGAACATACTCATGAGTTTAAAAAAGCTCTTGGTAAACTTACAGGTAAAAAAATTGTTGATATCCAATTCAAACCATATAATAGTAATTGTTGGAGAATTTATATTACAACAGACAATGGGAAGGTGGTAATGAGTTTCTGTAGAGATTGGAAACATCCAGAACTTGAACTTAGAAATTTTAAACAAGAATATTAACATCTAAAATAACTTATTTTATTTAAAAAATTATAAAAAAAAAGATTTAAAAATATACTTAAATTAACACATTCTAGATTCTTTCATTTGACACTTTATTGTATTATGGAACAATATAAAAAAAAAGATAAGAAGAATAATATAACTTTTAACAAATAATCTAAGACTGAATATTATCATTTCTTTAACTGGAATAAGAAGACAATTAACTATAAAATAAATATTTGGATAAAAAAAAATAATTGGAAAAATTTTATCCCAAATAATAATTCTTTGATAAGTAAATTATAATAGTATTAAATATTTTAAAAATTTTGACTTTCAAGTGATTAGAATTTTTTTAAAACAGATTTGGAGTAATATAAAAATAATATGAATAATTTTAATAATGAATCCCTGGATAATGTGGATAAACGTGTTGCCATGATCACTGGAGAACCCAAAAAGGCAATACGCGCTCTTTCTATACCTATGATAATTTCAATGCTTCTTATGATGGCATATAATCTTGCAGACAGTATATGGGTTGCAGGACTTGGTCCAAATTCTCTTGCAGCATTAGGATTTATAACACCAATATTTATGATGGTGGTAGGATTAGGTAATGGACTAGGTGCAGGTGCAAATTCATTAATATCAAGATGTATAGGTGCAAATAACAAAAAAGGATCTGATAATGCTGCAATGCATTCCATAATTCTTACACTGATATTTTCAGCTATATTAACAATATTTATATTGATCTCTCTTAAGGATATGCTCCTTGCA
>JAQVTJ010000002.1 GCA_028700095.1 Methanobacterium sp.
ACAAGCAGCTCAAAACCTTTTCATGAAAAAAAAGCAATCAACCCTTTTTTCAAGATCCCTTACAATTGAAAAGGTACATAGTAACTTAATTAAAATAGCCACTATAAATGGTAGCAGGGCACAATCAAAGAAGTTAGAAATTTTAAGAGAACTATTATCTTCTGCGTCACCTGTTGAAGCTAAATATATTACCAGATCTGTGATAGAAAAACTTCGTGTAGGTGTGGGTGAAGGAACTATTAGAGATGCCCTAGCACTGGCTTTTAATGTGGATAAAGAAATTATTGAAAGGGCACATATGCTTACCAATGATTTGGGTTTAGTTGCAGAAGTATCAAAAGAAGAAGGTGTACAAGGACTTCAAAAACTTAGTTTAATACCTGGAAAACCAGTAAAACCCATGCTTGCCCAGCTTTCTCGTGGAATTTCAGATAGTATTCTTGAAATGGGATGGGCTATCTGTGAAACTAAATATGATGGAATAAGGGTGCAAATTCATAGATTAAATAATGAAATCAGTATTTTCACTAGAAGACTTGAAAATATTAGTAATGCAGTACCAGAAATAGTAGAATATATTAAAAAATCTCTTCCTTCCAAAAATTTTATTGTTGAAGGTGAAATAATAGTTACTAAAAATGGAAAACCAATCTCTTTCCAATACATTCTCCAAAGGGTACGTAGAAAATATGATATTGAAAGAATGAGAGATGAAGTACCTCTTAAACTCTATTTATTTGATATATTATATTATAAAGAACCATTAATTGATATTCCATTTGAAAAAAGAAGACAAATTTTAGAATCCATTGTAACAGATATTAAAGATAAGATACAGCTTAGTAAAAATATTAAAGTTACACCTGAATCTTTACAAGATGCAGAAGATCTTTTTAATGAATCAATAAAATCCGGCCATGAAGGTATAATGATAAAAGACCCACATGCACCATACATGCCGGGAATTCGAGGTAAAAAAATGCTTAAATTTAAAGCAGAACCCGAAACATTGGATCTTATAATTGTAGGAGGTAGTTATGGTAGAGGTAAAAGAGCTCATCTAATTGGATCATATCTTCTTGCAGCTAGAGATGAAAATAATGAACTTAAAACATTAGCCTATGCAGCAACAGGATTAGATGACCAAACATTATTAGAACTTTATACATTAACAAAGCCTTTAATCACAAGTAAAATAGGTAGACAAGTTAAAATAACTCCGCATATAATTTTAGAAATAGCATATAGTGAAATAGTTAAAAGTCCAGAATATGAAAGTGGCTATTCACTCCGGTTTCCTGTTGTAAAAAGAATACGAGATGATCGAAGTATTGAAGATATAGATACAGTAGAAAGAATTGATTCTATGTTTAAAAACTAATAAAATATACTTCTCTATTTAAATATAAGGCCATTTTATTATATTATTTTTTTTTAAAGAAATTCCACACCCATATTTAGTAATAATTTTTTATATTATAAGTAATATATTATTATATCAGATACAAATGAAGGACAGTATCATATTTAAAATCGTATTTACAACTTCAATCATAGGAACAATTGGAATGATAATTTTTGCAGGAGCTATAACACCAAAACATCTTAATATAAATGAAATTAACCCTGGAATGATGGATGAAGAAATTACAATTGAAGGTGTAGTTGATAATATTAAAGAATCTCAAAGCCAAACATATTTCTTTGATATCACAGATAATACTGGAAAAATTAATGTGGTTATTTTTAAAAAAAATGCCCAAGATATTGAAATTAGTAATCTAACAATTTTCCATCTTAATAAAAAAAGAATAAAAATTTCAGGAATAGTAACACAATATAATGGTAAAATAGAATTAATATTAAAAAATTCAAAATCACTAGAAATTCTAGTATAAATCATATTTTATATATCAATATCTACCAAATCATTAGATAAAAAAAATTTTGTTAAGATAATAATATTTCTTTTCATATATAATATAAAAATTTTAAGACGTAATGAAGTTATTAATTATTTTACAATATAATATAATACTAATAAAATTTTAATATATAAATTATACATTTAAAAAATAGAAATATATAAAATTTTTGGAGTATTTTCATGACAATAAAACGATTATTTGGAACATTTGGGGTTAGAAGAATTGCAAATCAAGAATTAACACCAGAATTTGCATCAAAACTTGCAGCAGCGTATGGTTCTCTTGTAAAAGGTACAGTTGCTGTTGGTGGGGATCCAAGAACATCTACTAATATGATAAAACATTCTGTAATTGCAGGACTATTATCATCAGGTTGTGATGTTATTGATCTAGGAATATTACCCACTCCTGCTGTTCAGTATGCTGTTAGAAATTATTATGATGGAGGTGTGATGATAACAGCATCACATAATCCTCCGAAATATAATGGGTTAAAATTTGTTGATTCTGATGGAATTGGTATTGCTGAGGATATGGAAATAAGTATTGAAAATATGTACTTTAATGAAAACCCTAAAAGGGTTTCATGGAATGATATTGGAGAAGTATTTACTAATCCAGGTATTATAGATGAATATGTTAATAATGTTTTTAACCGTGTAAAACATGATATAATAAAAAATGCCAAATTAAAGGTTATTGTGGATTGTGGAAGTGGAGCAGCATGTTTTACAACACCATATCTACTGCGTAAACTTGGCTGTGAAGTTACCACCATGAATTGTCAGCCTGATGGATTTTTCCCTGGAAGAAATCCAGAACCCACAGCTGAAAATTTGGAAGAACTAAGAAAAGTTGTAAAATCCACAAAAACTGATCTTGGAATAGCACATGATGGAGATGCAGATCGTACAATATGTATAGATGAAAATGGAGATTTTGTTTTTGGTGATAAAACATTTGCATTAGTTGAAAAGGATATGCTTAAAGAAAATGGTGGAGGAATAATTGTAACCACTGTTGCAACATCTGCTGCAATATATGATATAGCAAAAGAATATAAAGGAGAAGTTGTTGCAACCAAAGTAGGGGATCTTCTTGTTGCAAGAAAATTAAAGAATCTAAATGGTTTATTTGGTGGTGAGGAAAATGGTGGTTTAATATTCCCTGATTTTGTTTATGGTAGGGATGCAGCATTAGCAACTGCAAAAATAATTGAAATAATGGCAAAGGAAAACAAACCACTTTCCAAGTTAATAGAAGAACTTCCAAGTTACAATTCAGCTAAGCTTAAAATTGAATGTCCTGATAATCTTAAATTAGAAATAATGGAAAAAATTGCAGATGCAACATGTGAATATGAAGTAGATACAACTGATGGAGTTAAAATATTAACAGATGAAGGATGGGTTATTATAAGACCATCAGGAACTGAACCAATATTCAGATGTTTTGCAGAAGCAGAAAAACTTGATGATGCAAAAAAAATGGCTGAATGGGGAATTTCCCTTGTTAAAACTCATATAAGACAATAAAATTTAAAAATATCCATTTATTTTTTTTTAATATATAATTTATAAAAATTAATCTTTATAAAAACCATAAAACTCTGAACAATAGGCACACATAGGATATTTATCATATTTATAATGACTTGCATCATCATTATTCATATCAAATTTTTGAAGACAGAAATAGCATGTTTCTATTTTTCCTGATCTCCCTACTTCACATTTACAATTGTTTTGTTCTTCTATTTTTAACACCTCAAATAATAATATTGAATATTTAATATAATTATAAGAAATATATCTTTTTTTTTAAATATTTTATTTACAAATATCTTTCTCTTATACTACTACTTAGGCTTTATGTTTTAACTAAACTCTCTTTTTTTTTAAGTAAAAAATTTTACCATCCAACAACATATAATATTAATATGATAGACCAAGAAAAAAGGCGAAAAATTGCATGGGGTATAACTGGAAGTGGCGAAAAAATCATGGAAACTGTAGAGATGATGGAAAAAATGAAAAAAAATATAGAAAAACCTATGATATCAGAGTTTTCATTTTCAAAGCAGGTGATCAAGTTTTAAAATACTATAATCTTTCAAATACATTGGAAACATTATTTGATAAAACATGGACAGAAATAAATTCAAATGCACCTTTCCTAGCAGGACAGATCCAACTTGGAACTTATGAATTTCTTTTAATAGCACCTGCAACATCCAATACAGTAGCAAAAATATCTCTAAGAATAGCAGATACATTACTTACAAATGCAGCTGTAATGGGTCAGAAAACATCTACACCTCTTTATATTATGCCAACAGACTTTAAAGAAGGTAGTGTAATTACAAAGCTCCCTAATGGAAAAGATCTTGAAATAAAAATTACACCTGAAGATGCTGAACATGTGAAAAATTATCTAAAATGTCCAACACCTTCATTTTAGAAAATCCAAATGAAATACCCTCAATTTTTAAGAAACATTCACGAAATTAAAGAGTTGTTGTTAAAAACTGTAAAGTCACACTTAAATTGAACAGTCCATCATCACCAGCAGACACATCAGACATTCCTCTGAAATAATGGTCAACATCACCTGAACCTGCAATATTTAATGCTAAAGGTTCAACGTCATCAATTCCATTGAAAAACTTACTAATATCTAGTAGTTCTGCTTGTGACCCCTTAAAATTTATTACCACACTACCCCCAGTGCGTGACTGTATTGTAACATTTTGTTCATCTACTTCTAGTTTTTCAATACTTCTCTTTGTATTTTTTCTTTTTTTAGTGAATACTATACTGGATTTTTCCATTTTTTAATCACCTACCTAAGTTATTAGAAGTTTTTTAAAACAAATCAACAGTTATATATTTGTAGTGGGCAGTATAAATTTTTTTTTATTTTTAAGGTTTATTCCAGAATTTTCACCTTTATAAAAGATAATAACATATTCTAATATAATATGATCTAAAATTTATAGCCTATTTCTCGTAGGAATTTTCTTCTAAGTATAACGTCCTTTTCAGTTTCAATTCCAACAGGTTTAAAACCATCAATAACCCCAATTATACCTCTGCCTTGTTCTGTTTCTGCTATAATTATTTCAACAGGGTTGGAAGTTGCACAAAATAGGTTTACAACCTCTGGAACATTTTTAATTCGCTGTGAAACATTTATTGGAAATGCATTTTTTAGAAATATTAAAAATACATGTCCACATGCAATTTCAAGCATTTTATCCCCTGCAAGTTCTATTAATTCATCATTATTACCTTCAGTTCTTATAAGACAATCTCCAGATGCTTCACTAAATGCTATTCCAAATTTTGCATGGGGTACTGTATTAAATATGGCTTCATACAAATCTTCATTTGTTTTTATGAAATGACTTTGTCCTAATATAATATTACAATCTTCAGGAGCTTCTAATTTAACTATTTTTATTTGCATGTCCATAAAAAAAACCTCCATTTTTCTATTATCTTAGAATTATTACAATTCCTATTATATTCCATTTTATTATCCTATGCTAAAACTTTTATAAATCCATTTTTTTAAATTCAGGGATCATTATATATATGAGAATTCCAGATAAATTGTCATAAACAATCATTATAAATATTATGGGGTTTTGTGGAGTGATCATATAAAAACTTAATTAAAGAATAATATATATCCATATTTTAAGTTATAAGAGGTTTCAACAATGAAAGAGAAAATGAAAGAAATAGCTCAACGTGTTTCAGAGTTAAGGGAACTTTCTGAAATTAGTATAGATGAAATGGTAGAATATCTGAATATTCCTGTTGAAACTTATATGGGTTATGAAGAAGGAGAAAATGATATTTCTGCAAGTGTACTTTATGAAATAGCCCAGAAATTAAATGTTGATATGGGACTCCTACTAACAGGAGAAGAAACTAGAATGCATATATTTACAGTTACAAGAAAAGGTAAAGGTGTGAGGGTTGAAAGGAGAAAAGAATATAAATACGAGAACCTTGCTGAAAAATTCATACATAAAAAAGCCGAACCATTTATAGTATCTGTTAAACCAAGAACACAAAAAGGAAAACCTCAAACCAATTCACATACAGGTCAAGAATTCAACTATATTATTAAAGGAACTTTAAAAATTTACATACATGACAATGAAATTATTCTAGAAGCAGGGGATTCAATATTCTTTGATTCATCATATGAACATGCAATGGAAGCAATAAATGATAAAAAAGCCATATTTTTAGCTGTAATCCTTTAAAAAAAATATGTAAACATAATAAAAATTTAATGTTAATCCTTGGTAAGTGTGGAAATAGTAAAAAAAAGGGGTATAAAAAAATGGTATCATTACTAAATAAATTTGTACCAAAAATAGAATTCAGTTCATATCAAGATTTTGAAAAAAATTTTAAGATAGAAATTCCTGAAAAATTTAACTTTGCATATGATATTGTTGATGAATATGCTAAAGAGGATCCTGAAAAAATTGCAATGGTCTGGTGTGATGATAATAGCGAAAAAATTTTCACATTCAAAGAAATGGAAATCTACAGTGATAAAGCTGCAAATTTTTTTAAAAATTATGGTATTACCAAGGGCGATACAGTAATGCTCACATTAAAAAGTAGATATGAATTTTGGTTTTGTTTACTAGCACTTAATAAGATAGGTGCAATACCAATCCCTGCAACACATATGCTAAAATCCAAAGATATTGTATACAGAATTAAAAGTGCAGATATAAAAATGGTAGTTTGTATAGCAGAAGACAATGTTCCTGAATGTGTTGATAAAGCAGAAAATATCATGGAAGAGAGAACATTAATAAAAGCAGTTGTTGGAAAAGAAAAACAGGGCTGGATAAACTTCAAAGAAGAGCTTGAAAATGCATCAGAAGAATTTAAACGCCCAACAGGAAAGGATGCAACAACCAATGAAGAAGCATCTGTTGTTTATTTTTCATCAGGAACAACAGGACTTCCAAAAATGATACTTCACAATTTCACATATCCTTTAGGACATATAATAACAGCTAAATATTGGCAGAATGTTACTGATAATGGACTTCATTACACTGTAGCAGATACAGGTTGGGCTAAATGTTTATGGGGAAAAATATATGGACAATGGATAGTAGGAAGTGCAGTATTTGTATATGACTATGACCGTTTTGATGCTGCACAAATGCTAGAAAAAGCAACAAAACATGGTGTAACCACATTTTGCGCACCTCCCACTATCTACAGATTCCTCATTAAAGAAGATCTTTCAAAATATGATTTCTCAACATAAATATGTTGTAACAGCAGGATAACCATTAAATCCAGAAGTATATAATAAATTCTATGAATTCACAGGTTTAAAATTAATGGAAGGATTTGGACAAACAGAAACAGTGGTAAGTATAGCTAATTTCCCTTGGACAGATCCAAGACCTGGATCCATGGGAAAACCTTCACCAGGATATAATATAATGTTAATGGACAAAAATGGTAAAATTTGTGATATTGGTGAAGAAGGTGAACTAGTAGTTAAAACACTTGATAAAAAACCTCCAGGATTATTTGGAGGATATTATAAGGATAAAACCAAAACAGACCAAGTATGGCATGATGGATATTACCATACTGGAGATACAGCTTGGAAAGATGAGGATGGATATTATTGGTTTGTAGGAAGGAATGATGATATTATAAAAAGTTCAGGATATCGTATAGGACCCTTTGAAGTTGAAAATGCAGTTATATGCCATCCATCAGTACTTGAATGTGCAATTACAGGTGTTTCACACCCTATAAGGGGACAGGTTGTTAAAGCTACCATTGTATTGGCCAAAGATTATAAACCTTCACCAAAGATTATAAACCTTCACCAAAGCTTATGAAACAAATACAAAACCATGTTAAAAAGGTTACAGCACCATATAAATATCCAAGAGTTATTGAATTTGTTGATGAACTACCTAAAACAATAAGTGGAAAAATAAGACGAATAGATATAAGGGAAAAAGATAAAGAAGGAAAAAATTAACATACAATACATGGAAAGATAATAAAACACTCCAAATAATACAGATTTACAGATATATCAATATAATAATAAAATTGTATTATATAAATGGAATTATATTTAAAAAAAAAATATTAAAAGATTGGTATTATGTCAAAAAAGGATAAAAAGGAACCATATCCTATTATAAACATTTTAGAATGTAAAGAATGTGGAAGATGTATTTTAATATGTAGAAAGGATGTCCTAAAGATGAATAGTACATTAAATAAAAGAGGATATCATTATGTTGAATATACTGGTGAAGGATGTACAGGTTGTGGGGATTGTTATTACACCTGCCCTGAACCATTAGCAATTGAAGTACATATTCCTAAACAAACTAAAAAAAATCAGAGGAAACTGAATGGCAACACAGCTCATTAAAGGAAACACAGCCATTATAATAGGGGCTATGTATGCCCGATGTGATTGTTACTTCGGATATCCCATCACACCAGCCACAGAAATCCTCCATGAAGCATCTAAATATTTTCCAATGACTGGAAGAAAATTTGTCCAAGCTGAATCAGAAGAAGCAGCAATAAATATGGTTTATGGTGCATCAGCAACAGGACATAGGGTTATGACAGCATCATCAGGACCAGGTATAAGCCTTAAACAGGAAGGAATTTCATTTTTAGCAGGAGCAGAATTACCATGTGTTATTGTAGATATAATGTGGGCAGGGCCGGGTTTAGGTAATATTGGACCAGAACAGGCAGATTATACGCAGCTTGTTAAAGGTGGGGGACATGGTAATTACAGAAACATAGTTCTAGCACCAAATTCTGTTCAAGAAATGTGTGATTTTACAATAAAAGCATTTGAACTTGCAGATAAATATAGGAATCCTGTAATTGTATTGGCAGATGGAGTATTAGGTCAAATGGTTGAACCTTTACAATTCCCTGAAAATATTTCCAAACATTCTATTAACACATCATGGGCTGTTTGTGGGAATAAAGAAACAAAAAATAATTTAGTTGCATCAATATTCCTAGATTTTGACCAGCTTGAAGATTTTAACTTTCGTTTACAACATAAATATGAAACCATAAAAGAAAATGAAGTTGAATTTGAAGAATATTCAATGGAAGATGCTGAAATAATATTAGTAGCTTATGGTATAAGCAGCAGAATAGCTAGATCCGCTGTTGAAAAAACAAGAAAACATGGTATAAAAGTTGGATTATTCAGACCAAAAACATTATTTCCATTTCCTGAGAAGGCTCTAAAAAAGATAGCAGAAAAAAGGCAATGCACATTCATATCTGTTGAAATGAGCAATGGACAGATGATAGAAGATATAATATTAGCAATAGGTTGTAGTAGACCAGTAAAACTAATCAATAGAATGGGCGGAAATCTTGTGGATGTGGAAGATATAACCAAGAAAATAATAGAAATTGCAGAAGGTAAATAAGATGGAAGATCCGAGAATAAAAATTATAAAAAAACCAAAATCTATTCTCAATGAATTTCCACGTAAAGGTGGAAGTGCATCTACAGCAACACATTACTGTCCGGGATGTGGACATGGAATTTTTCATAAACTTATTGGAGAGGCAATTGATGAATTAAATATTCAAGATAGAATAGTAATGACCAGTCCTGTTGGATGTGCTGTTTTTGCCTATTATTATTTTGACTGTGGCCATGTACAAGTTGCACATGGAAGAGCACCTGCTGTTGGTACAGGAATATCCAGAGCAGAGGATAATGCAATTGTAATATTATATCAAGGAGACGGAGATCTTGCATCAATAGGATTAAATGAAAAAATTCAAGCCGCTAACCGCGGAGAGAAAATGGCTGTTTTCTTTATAAATAACACAGTTTATGGTATGACAGGTGGACAAATGGCACCAACAACACTTGTGGGTGAAGTTACAGTAACCTGTCAAGAAGGAAGAGATCCTAGATTCACAGGATATCCACTACATATGAGTGAATTATTAAATAATCTTAAAGCACCTGTTTTTATTGAAAGAGCTTCACTTTCAGATCCTTCACATATAAGAAAAGCTAAAAGAGCAGTTAAAAAAGCCCTTAAAATCCAGAAAGAAGGTAAAGGATATGCATTTGTAGAACTTTTATCACCATGCCCAACCAACCTCAGACAAGATGCAGAGGGTGCAGAAAAATTTTTAAATGAACAAATGGAAGTTGAATTTCCATTAACTAATTTCAGAGACAGATCCTCAGAAGCTGAACCTTTATATAGAGGTGCAAGTGACTTTTCAAAGGAATTATTAGATAATATATTTGAAGTAAATACTCAAAGTGAAATGGAACCACTAGATGATCCTGACTTTAAAACAAAAGTTATTAAAATAGCAGGATTTGGAGGGCAGGGTGTTTTAAGTATGGGTCTTATAATTGCCAGAGCAGCATGTAAAGCACGTAACCATGTTTCCTGGTATCCATCATATGGACCAGAACAAAGAGGAGGAACATCAAACTGTACAGTGGTAATATCTGGTGAAATAATAGGTTCTCCAGCAATTGATAATCCTGACATATTAGTAGCACTTAATAAAACTTCATTAGAAGAATTTATACCCCGAGTTAAAAATGGAGGTACCATTCTCTATGACTTGGAAATTGGAAATTTTAATTGTCAAAAAAATATCCGAACTATCGCAGTTCCTGCAACAAAAATAGCAAAGAAACATGGAGTTGTAAAAGCTGCAAATACAGTAATGTTAGGTGTTTTAATGGTAATTTCAAAAGAAATTTCCCAAAAATTTTTTATAGAAGCTATAAAACAGTCTTTTGCCAAAAAACCTAAATTAATTCCTATTAATTTAGATATATTAGAAGCAGGTTCAAAATGGGCTTATAAAAATTTGGAAATATAAATAAAAAAAAAATTATGAAATATAATTATTTTTCAACTAAAAACCCTTTTTTTTATATACTCCTCTCTTTAATATAATTTTTTTTTATATTATTATTTCCATAGTTCAAAGAGATTAAAAACTTTGGGTTAAGGTTAAATATTATTTTAAAGCATTATTAATTTATAAATATTATTTTAAGAACTATTTAAAAGCTTAAATTATATATATGCCATTTAATATTTCTTTAAATATTTTTTTAAAACAAAGTTTAAGTAATACAAATTATAAAATATATATTAAATACATTTTTTTTTAAATGGACAAACTTTTTTTAGGGAGGTTTATAAATGTCAATAAAACTCACAGAAAACGATATTAGCATTGTTCTTTGTGGAGAAGCAGGTCAAGGTATTCAAACAGTTGAAGCAATACTTGTTAAGGCAATTAAAAATAGTGGATATAATGTTTTTTCAAGTAAAGAATATATGTCACGTGTTAGAGGTGGTGAAAATTCCACTGAAATCAGAGTATCATCCAAGAGAATAATTTCCCATGTTGATAGAATTGATATATTACTATCATTAAGTAAAGGAGCAGTTCCCCATCTAAAAAATCGTATAAAACCTGAAACACTTATAATGGGTGATGAAAAAATATTAGAAACTCTTTCTAAAGATTATAATCTGCTTAAAGTGCCTTTAATGGAAATAGTTAAAATAATGGGTGGACCAATTTTTTCTAATGTAATAGCTGCAGGTATAATAGCTTGTATATTAAAAATACCTAAATCAGTATTTGAAGATTGTATTGAAGAAATTTTTGCACTTAAAAGCCAAAATATTATTAATAAAGATAAAAATGCAGGTATTAAAGGCTATGAAATTGGTAAAAAAATATTTGATTCTGGTATAATTAAATTAAAAATTGAAAAAAATCCCCATATAGTAGAAGAATTACTTATAGATGGTGTAGGGGCAGTTGGATTAGGATGTATAGCTGGTAATTGTAAATTTATGTCTTCCTATCCCATGACACCCTCCACATCTCTTCAAACATTTATAGCTGCTAATGCAGAGGAATTTGACATTATATTTGAACAGGCCGAAGATGAGATTGCTGCAATTAACATGGCATTAGGTGCATCTTATACTGGTGTAAGATCAATGGTTGCAACTTCTGGAAGTGGATTTGCACTTATGCAAGAAGCAATAGGTCTTGCAGGGATGGCTGAACTGCTATGGTAATATATTTAGGTCAAAGACCAGGACCTGCAGTGGGTTTACCAACAAGAACAGCACAAGAAGATTTGAATCTTGCTTTATATTCAGGTACAGGAGAATTTCCAAGAATAATATTTGCACCAGGTAACTTTGAAGATGGATTTTATCTATCAAAAGGCATTTAACCTAGCTGACCATTATCAAATACCAGTATTCATACTTACAGACCAATATTTTGTAGATATATTCTACAACCAACCAATATTCAATCTCAAAGATCTTGAAAATGAAAATCATATCATAAAAACCCCAGCAAATTATAAAAGATATAAAATAACAGCTAATGGAATATCTCCAAGAGGAATTCCAGGATATGGTGAAGGATTGGTTGTTGTTGATTCTGATGAACATGATGAACAAAGACATCTCACAGAGGATCTGGAACTTAGAACCCAAATGGTTGATAAAAGATTAAGAAAATTAAAGGAAATAGAAAAGGAAATAATACCACCAGATTTGTTAGGCGGTTCAAACTATAAAATTTTAGTAATAGGATGGGGATCAACCTATGGTCCAATAAAAGAAGCTTTGGATAATCTTAAAAATAAAGATATTAGCTTTTTATATTTTAAACAAATCCATCCCATTGATCCTTCAATAAAAAATATCCTTAATAATGCAGAAAAAACTATAATATTTGAAAATAATGCACAAGGACAATTTACAGATTTAATAAAGCTTAAAACAGGCTTTGAAATAGAAAAAAAGGTTTTAAAATATAATGGCATGCCATTTTCAGTGGAAGAAGTGGAAAGAAATCTAGAAAATTTTATAGGAGGATTAACACATGGATCCTAAAATATTTGATATTAAAAATGCAGATGTTGCTTGGTGTCCAGGATGTGGGGATTTCACAATTCTCAAAACAATAAAAGAAACACTTGCAGAATTAGAAATCAGCCCAGAAAAACTGGTTTTTGTATCAGGTATTGGCCAGGCAGGCAAATTACCTCATTATATTAAATCAAATGTTTTTAATGGACTTCATGGACGATCATTACCAGTATCTGCAGTAATAAAAGCAGTAAATCCTGAAATTATTATAATTACTGTTAGTGGTGATGGTTGCAGCTATGGTGAAGGAGGAAATCATTTTATCCATAATATCAGACGCAATCCTGATATAACAAATATTGTTCATAATAATATGGTATATGGTTTAACAAAAGGACAAGCATCACCCACCAGTCAAAAAGATTTTAATACTCCTTTACAAATTGAAGGAGTATCATCAGAACCATTCAATCCAATATCAACAGTAATTGCCCTAGATGCCTCATTTGTTGCCAGAGCATTTAGTGGAGATATAAAACAAACTAAAGAAATTCTTAAAAAAGCAATAAAGCATAGGGGCTATGCATTAATTGATATATTCCAACCATGTGTCACATTTAACAAAGTTAATACATTTCAATGGTTTAAAAATAATACATATTATTTAGATGAATCCCATGATATCTTCAATAGAGAAGAAGCATTCACAAGATCAATTGAAACAGAAAAATATCCATTAGGCATATTCTATATAAACCCAAATAAAAAAACCTTTGAAGACAATATAATTCCCTATAAAACAGATAAAACACCTGTTAATCAGAGAGATTTTAATATTAATAAATTAGAGAAGTTAATTAACAGCAAAAGATGAATAAAAAAATTTTATAGAAATTTTGTAAAATAATCTATTTATAAAAATAATAATAAATCTTAACTACATAATAAAGTATAATTTATATATAAAAAAATTTAGTTTTAACATATGGATAAAATTAGGATACGATCTTGGAATGTAAATGGTATTAGGGCAATTCATAAAAAAGGATTTGTACAATGGTTTATTAATGAAAAACCTCACATACTATGTCTTCAAGAAACAAAAGCAACTAAAAAACAGTTCCCTAATGATTTAAGGGTTGTTGATAATTACCATCTTTATTGTTCCCATGCAGAAAAAAAAGGATATAGTGGAACAGCTACCTATTCCTCTATAAAACCTAAAAAAGTAGAATATGGATTTGGAATTAACAAATATGATCTTGAGGGAAGAACAATAATCACAGATTATGGGGATTTTATATTATTCAATATATACTTTCCAAATGGTAATATGTCTCCTGAAAGATTACAATATAAGATGGAATTCTATGATGTATTCTTAGAATATGTAGATAAATTGAAAGAAAAGGGAAGGAATATAATTATCTGTGGAGATGTTAACACAGCACATAAAGAAATAGATATAGCCCGTCCCAAAGAAAACTCTAAAATTTCAGGATTCCTACCGCAGGAAAGAGCATGGATTGATAAACTTATAAGTCATGGATATATTGATACTTTCAGAGAATTTAACACAAAACCCGAACAATATACATGGTGGAGTTACCGTACAAGGGCAAGAGAGAGAAATGTGGGGTGGAGATTAGATTATTTCTTTATAAATAAGGAATTTATAGATAATATTGAATCATCATATATCCTATATGATGTAATGGGATCAGATCATTGTCCAATTGGCCTAGATATAAGGATATAAAAAAGGAAAAATCTAAAAGCTTAAAACTAAACCATTTTAAGGAATATAAAATTTTAATAAATTATTTATATTAATATTTTTTTTTTAGATTTAGATTTCTTAACTATTATTTCTAGATTTTTACATTATAATATTATATTATATTGTTTAGAAAATTTTAATATTAAAAACTTAAAAAGTTTTAATAGAAAATATTACTATGATAAAACATTTAAATTCAAATTATGCGGCATTTTTATATAAAATCATAATAAAATACTATTATAAAACATAAAAAAAGATTTAATCAATATTTTAGAGGGATGTTTATATGGGATATAAAGGATCTTCACAGAAATTTTTGGAATTATCAGGCGTATCCATAGGGGATATTATCAAAATTATAAAAAACAATGTTTCATACCAGGGAATTCTACTTGATAGAGCAGAAGATCCTGATGACAAACACATTGTTTTAAAATTAGATAATGGTTACAATATAGGATTAAATGTTGAAGGTGCATTGTTAGAATTAATAAAAAAGGGTGAAAAACCTAAATTAAAACTTTCAACCTTAGATATAGGAAAAGATATTGAAAAACCAGATATATCAATAATATCCACTGGAGGAACTGTTGCATCAGTTGTTGATTATAAAACAGGTGCTGTTCATCCTGCTTTTACAGCCGATGATTTAATTAAAGCAAATCCAGAATTACTTGTCCATGCTAATATAAATGGTGAAGCTATTCTCAATATTTTAAGTGAAAATATGAAACCTGAATATTGGGCTAAAACAGCAAGTTCTGTTGCTGATGAAATTAATGGAGGAGCAGATGGGGTTGTTGTAGCACATGGAACAGATACAATGCACTATACCTCTGCTGCATTAAATTTTATGTTAGACACACCAGTGCCTGTTGTTGTAACAGGTGCCCAGCGAAGTTCTGACAGACCTTCTTCAGATGCATTTATGAACCTTTTAAGTTCAGTTGTAGCTGCAAAATCTGATATAGCAGAAGTAACACTTTGTATGCATGCAGAAGAAAATGATTCACATTGTTTACTTCACCGTGGAACAAAGGTTAGAAAAATGCATACAACTCGCAGAGACACTTTTAGAAGTATAAATACTCTTCCAATTGCTAAAATTGAAAAAGGTAAATTAAGCCTAGTTGATAAGAATTCATATTATAAAAAGAGAAATAATGAAAATGTAGAGTTAAATAATGATATTGAAAAGAAAGTTGCTTTAATTAAAAGTTATCCTGGAATTGAGCCAGATACAATTGATTATCATATTGATAAAGGATATAAAGGAATTGTTATTGAAGGAACAGGATTAGGACATTGTCCTGAAACTTTATTACCATCACTGGAAAGGGCTAAAGAATCTAAAATTCCAGTTATAATGACTTCACAATGC
Source organism: Methanobacterium sp. (assembly GCA_028700095.1). Classification (GTDB taxonomy): domain Archaea; phylum Methanobacteriota; class Methanobacteria; order Methanobacteriales; family Methanobacteriaceae; genus Methanobacterium_B. The sequence goes on from JAQVTJ010000002.1 coordinate 16,062, forward strand.
TTATATGGAATAGTTAATATGAATATTTATAGTACAGGTAGAAAAATAGTTTCTGCAGGTGTAATATCTGTTTTTAATATGCTTCCTGAAACAGCATATGTTAAATTGGTTTGGGCTTTAGGACAAACTGAAAATATTGAAGAAGTTAAAAAGATCATGCAAACCAATATCAGAGGAGAAATAGGGGAAAAATCATCAGAAAAATATTTTTTAAACTAATAAATTTTTTTTACAAATTTATATTTTAGTTAAAGGGGATTTTTTAATGGACTACAAAGAATTAGGTTTAAAAATGGGTCTTGAAATACACCAACAACTTAACACTGAAAAAAAATTATTTTGTCCGTGTAAATGTGAATTAATCGATAAAAAGCCGGATTACGCATTGTTAAGATATTTAAGGCCAACCCAAAGTGAGCTTGGAAAAATAGATAGGGCTGCATTTGAAGAATCCAGGCGAAAAATGAAATTTATATATGAATCATATGATTATGAAACATGTCTAGTAGAATCTGATGATGAACCACCACATCCACTGAATATGGAAGCTTTGGAAATAGCATTGACAATATCTTCCATTCTTCACATGAATATCATAGATGAATTTCATATCATGAGAAAACAGGTTATTGATGGAAGTAATACCAGCGGATTTCAAAGAACAGGACTTGTTGCTACAGACGGATATCTTAAAACAGAATATGGTAATGTTAAAATAGAAAATCTCTGCCTAGAAGAAGATGCAGCTAGACGGGTAGGACAGAAAAAGGGAAAAATAATATTCAGACTTGATAGGCTGGGAATTCCATTATTGGAAGTAACAACAGATCCCTCTATTAAACATCCTCAACAAGTTAAAGAAGTTGCATATCAACTTGGCCAAGTTCTTAGAAGCACCAAGGTGAAACGGGGATTAGGAACAATACGTCAAGATCTTAATATTTCCATTGCAAAAGGAGCACGTGTAGAAATAAAAGGAGTACAAAACCTGGATTTAATGCCTAAAATGGTTGAAAATGAGGTTAAAAGACAATTAAATCTTATAGAAATAATAGAAGAACTTCAAAACAGAGAAGCCTTTGTTGATAATGAAATATATGATTTAAATAAAATATTTGAAAAAACAGAATCTAAAATAATATCTAAAGCATTGTCAAAGGATGGAAATGTTCTTGCAATAAAATTAGGTGGATTTAAAGGTTTAATAGGAAAAGAAGTTCAGCCTGGAAGACGTTTTGGAACCGAACTTGCAGCTTATGCTAAAAAGATGGGAGTATCTGGAATATTCCATACAGATGAACTTCCAGCATATGGTATAACTAATTTAGATATTGAAAAAATTTCACATCACCTCCAATTATCAGAAAATGATGCATTTATAATTGTTGCAGATCAAGATGAAAAAGCAAGAAATGCAATTATAGAAGTGCAAAGAAGAGCAAAAACAGCAATTAAACAAGTTCCAGAAGAAACAAGAAAAGCTTTAGAAGATGCTAACAGTGAATATCTCAGACCATTACCCACAGCTAGTCGTATGTATGTAGAAACAGACATACCTACCACTGTAATATCTAAAAAACAGATAAATAAGATTAAATCCAATTTACCTGAACTTCCAAATGAAAAGAAACAGAGAATTATTAAACAATATAAACTAAGCGAAGATATAGCTACACAACTAGTTCGATTAGATAAAGTAGAAGATTTTGAAGATATAATATCCACCTCTAAATTAGATGCAACAACCATAGGATCAACACTGGCATATACACTTAAAGAGATTAGAAGAGATGGAAATAATATTAAAAAATTAGATAATAACATATTAAAAAACACCTTTGTACTTGTAGAAGATGGGAAAATTGTTAAAGAAGCAATTTCAGATGTTTTGGTTGGTTTATGTAATAAAGAAGGTTCTCCAGAGGAAATAGCAAAGAGTCTTAATATTATTATGTTAACAAAAGAAGCAGTTGAAGAAATAATAGATAATATAATATTGGAAAATAATAAAATTATCAATGAACGTGGAATAGGTGCAATTGGAACTTTAATGGGTATTTCCATGCAAAAACTCCATGGTAAGGCAGATGGAAAATTTGTGAATAAACTTTTGAGGGATAAACTACAAAATATAAAATAAGTAATAATTTTTTAATAAAAAATAACAAAAGTATTATACATTCAAAAAAAAAATCCATTCAATAACATTTTAATTTATAAAAAAAAATCTCAGGTGGTTTTTATGGAAGACTATGATGTTATTATTATAGGAGCAGGACCTGCAGGTTTAACTGCGGGTATATACGCAGGAAGAGAAGATTTAAAAGCATTAATTATTGATAAAGGTATTAAAGGTGGAAATGTTAATATGGCTCCGGTTATTGGAAATTTTCCAGGATATAAATCAATAACTGGCTTGGAACTGCTTAATAATATTGGAAAACAAGCAGAGAAATATATTAATATCCAAGAATATGAAAAAATAGTTGAAATACAAAAAAACACCAATAAAATTACATTAACAACTAATAAAAATAATTATAGAACAAAATCCGTAATAATCTGTTCAGGTACCACCTACAGAAAACTAGGTGTTCCTGGTGAGGATAATTATATAGGGAAAGGAATATCCTATTGTTCAATATGTGATGGTATGCTTTTTAAAGGTAGAGAGGTATTAGTTATTGGTGGGGGAAATTCAGCTATATCACATGCTCTTCATCTTAAAGATATAGGTGTAAATGTAAAACTTGTCCATAGAAGAGATGAATTAAGAGCTCAGAAATATTTACAGGATAAAATAGAAGAAGAAAAAATACCTATTATATGGAACACTGTTGTAAAAGAAATAAAAGGAGATATATTCTTAAAAAGTGTTATACTCCAAAATAGAGAAACAAATATTGAAGAAGAGATGGAAATTTCAGGACTATTCCTAGCTGTAGGTGAAAAACCCAACAGTGACATTGCAACAGGTATAGGTGTAAATATTGATGAAATGGGATATATTATAACAGATAAAAACCAGAAAACCAATATTAAAAATGTATATGCTGCAGGAGATATAACTGGAGGAGTAAAACAGCTGGTAGTTGCTTGTGGAGAAGGAGCTGTAGCTGCTGTTAATGTCTATGAAGAACTTAAAAAATAGGATTTAATTATATAATTTAACTTTTTTTTTAAATAGAGGTAATATGTCAAATAAGATTTGGTCCGGCTGGAAGACCTATAAAGTTTAAAAGCAATGCAAAAGATGCATGTAGCTATATAAGAGAAGAAGGACTTGAAGCATATGAATATCAGGCAACATATGGTGTAAAAATATCTAAACAATCAGCATTAGATCTTAAAAATGATTCTAAAGCTAATAATGTACTTGTTTCAATGCATGCTCCATATTATATAAATTTATCATCAAACAAGGATGATGTAATAGAAAGATCTATTCAAAGATTAGTTCAAGCAGCCAAAGCATCAGAATGGATGGGTGTATATAGAACTGTTTTCCACCCTGGCTTCTATACTATTTACAGTTCAAATGAGGCTATGGACCGATGTAAAAATTCAATAAAACAGATTATGGATAAATTAGAAGTTCTGGGTGTTGAAAATTATTGTTTTGCACCTGAAACCACAGGTAAAATATCTCAACTTGGAAATTTAGATGAAATAATAGAAATTTGCAGATCATTTGATCATTTCCAACCAACAGTGGATTTTACACATATACATGCCAGATCCAGGGGAAAAATTAACAAACAAGAAGATTATCATAAAATCTTACAAAAACTTGAAAATGAACTAAACATTAAATCTCTACATTCCCATTTCACACATATAGAATACACAGATAATGGAGAAAAAAAACATCATAAACTATTAGATGATAATTATGGCCCTCCTATCCAACCATTTATTAAAGAAATAATAGAATGTGGCTGGGATATTACTGTTATCTGTGAAAGTCCACTAATAGATCAAGATGCAATTGTAATGAAAAAAATGTACAACCAATATATAAATAAATAATAGAAAAACAAACAAACTTAATAAATATATAATAAAAATAGAAAATCTTTAAAAAATTTATAAAAAAAAATTATGAAACTACTATTAATAAATGCAAAAAAAATACTACCAACAGAATAATGAAATAGACAAAAAAAAAGATTTTAAACTCTTTTATTGGCGGGGAAATTAGTTTTTATATTCATAAAAACTTATAAAAAAAAATGAGGTTGTGGGCATGAATCGTAATATTATGATATTATTAGGTGTTTTAGGCATTATAGTCGTGTTCTTTGGGATTTTAACCTTTTTGGGTCAGGGTAATTCATTTAAGGGTTTAGAAACAAGTCCTGAAGATGCTTCAACAATTGTTATGGGAGCTTCGTATATTAAAGTTCCAGAAAACGCAACAGTAGTAACACAAGTAGATCGTGTTATTAAAGATATTGCTTCTAATATTAATGTTAAAACTCCACCAGGACAAAGTCCAAGTTCTCCAAAGGATTTAGTGCCCTATATGGAAGGTGCAAGGGTAGCAAAATTAATGCGCTATGCAAATGTTAAAGTTATACCAATTACCAGTGTTACACTTAAAAAAATTAACTATACCTGGTATGGGCCTGATGAAAATAATGAATTTAAATTTGCTATTGATCCAAGTAAAATAGTATCATCATATGCTGTTAATGGTCCTGATGAAAATACTAAAATACAAATCAACACACATGGAATGAATGCTCTAGTTGATGGGGCTATTAAAAACCATGCATATCTTGTTGTAGGATGTGGAGATACACCTGGCAAAGTAAAAGCTGAAATGTACATGGCACAACATGGAATAAATGTATATGCACCATGTGACAGATACACTGCCCAGGCCATGCCCTCCAACAATACCGGCACTATATTGGGAGGAGAACCTATCCGACAATTAAAAAATGAAAAAGGAGCAATAATAGGAGGACAACCTATTTTAATAGATAAAAAAGAGCCAATAATTGTCCAAACAACCACTAAAAGATATCCAGATCAATACTGTGACACACCAGAAAGATACTTTGTAACTTTAGGAAAAGTTTACAATATCCAACTACAACTTGATATTGTAGATGCAAGCATAGGAGAAACATACAAAATAGTAGATGAAGCAGAAAAAAGGAATGCCAATATCATAGCAGTAAGAGTACTAACTGATAAAGACAAAAAATCTGTTGAAAATTGGTTAAAAGCAGACCCTAATCATAGGGCCATACTATTCCATTCAGCACCATATGAATCAGGATATTCACTATTCTTTGAATTCCCACAACAAACAACAGGACAAGACCCACATCCACTATTTATAAAAACAGCACCATCTGATCAAATACAGAAAATCATCAAACAAATAACAAGCATGTGGCAAAACTAAATATCTAATAATAAAAAATTTTTTAAAACCATAGATTTTTAAGTTATCAAAAAGCTATAAAAATGCTTTTTGTAACTTATAATCTATGATATAATATTAGTGGGAAATTTTTCTAGTACAAATCCGGATTTACATAATTTAAATAAGATTTCCCACATTTTTCATTAATTGTTTTATATTATCTTTTCCAATATTTTTTTTTATAGGTTTTTCCATTATTTTAAGAAATATATTTTTAAATCATATCTGACACCAACAGATAATATAATATAACAAAAAAAAATATTTGCTGATTTTGGTTTTATAGACTATTTAAATTATCTATACAAATCCTCAAGATAATAAATAGTTAAATTCATAATTTTTTTTTTTTAAGATATTTTATATGATTAATATTATGAATCCAAACAGAGAAACAAATATATAATAAATTTTTGTTTTAAATCTATTTTCAAGCTATAAAATGTCATATTTATATTATTAAACTTATTATAAACCAATTTTATCTATTTTAGCCGGTAATAAACATTTTATATTTGCTCTGAGTAGGGGAAAGTTTATTAATTATAATATACACTATTATCTATTGTATTTATTTAAAAAAACTTGGAGGATTGTTAGTATGAATACTTTGAAGAGATTTTGTATATTAATAGTTGCTTTAATGGTGATAAGCACATTTAGCAGTGCTTATGCTACTAGTTTTATTAGTTTAGATAATAATAAGATTGTTGACATTAGCTCAACAGATAAAATAACAGATAATACACTTTTAATCAAAACAAAAACATTATATGTTTCTGTTAATGGTAATAACAATAATAACGGACTAAAACCAGAAACAGCTAAACAAAATATACAAAATGCCATAAAGATAGCCAAACCTGGCGACACCATAAAAGTAGCAAAAGGAACATATAAAGAAAAACTAAAAATCAATAAAAATCTTAAAATAATAGGGCACGGCCAAAAGGACACAATAATAGATGGACAAAATAAAAATAGTTGTATAAAAATCACAAAGAACGTTAGAGTAACAATAAAAGGATTCACCATACAAAATGGAGATGCTAAAAACTATGGTGGGGGAATCTACAGCGAAGGCAAAGTAACATTAGAAAACCTAAAAATTATCTCCAATCGTGCAGACGGTAATAGTTGTGGGGGAGGAATCTTCACTCGTGGTACAATGACCCTACAAAATTCAATAATAAAGAGTAACAACGCTATGAGTAGTGGAGGAATCAGTAATAACGGTAATTTAATAATTAAAAATTCAATAATTACCAATAATGGCGCTACATATAGTGGAGGAATTGGAAATAGTGGGACATTAACCCTAATTAATACAAAAATCAACAATAATAACGCAGAATATGGTGGGGGAATCAATAACTTCAATACATTAACCATGAAAAACTCAAAAATCACCGGTAACCAAGCAGGTCATGGAGGAGGGATTTAAAACCTTAAAAGAGCATATAAAGATAAATACACAATAATAAAATATAACACTCCAGAAAATGTCAAAGGCAACCCAATTAAACCTATTAGTAATAAAAAAAAATCATAATAATAGATTTAATACATCTTTTACAACACATCCGGTAACATATCTTAACTTACAATCTACACAAAAATTTAATATAATCACCTCACTAGAGAATGTTCTGAAAACAGCACAAAAAGGACAAAAAATCATATTTAAATATGTAATTACAAATACTGGCAAAAAAACAATTTATAACGTTAAAATTGTTGGTCAAGAGTTAGAAAAAAAATTAGGAACTTTAAAACCAGGGGAAACTAAAAAAATCATTTGCACTTATTATATATATGCTGATGCAGAACTAGAAGAAATATTCGGTCCTGGAACCACAGAATCTAACCCATTATATGTTGGGACAGGTACTTTAAATTTTGAAGATGCTAAAGGCGGTAAATACACACAAGAACTCAACCCAGTAGGAATAAAATTAGTATAAAAAAAAGAGAATTTGGTGCTTTAAAATGTTTAAAAAAAAATATACTAAAGATATTAATAATAATATTTTTTGCAATGGGAATTATGAATTTTGCATATGCAGACACAGGACCTAACATAGGCCCTAACCAAGCACAAAAAATAGCACAAAATTATTTAAACACCCATAACTTTCCCTACAAAGCAAACACACCACATGATAGTAACTTACAAGTCAGAGTCAAAGATATAAAATCCGAAAAAGTGATATAGGTAAAGATGAAGGACTATAAAGAGGATATTAACAGTGCTAAACCAAAATACGGTGATATAGAGCCTTTTGTAACTGTTTGGATGGTACAAGTCCAGAATCATAATGGAAAAAATATGGGAAGTATATATGTAAATGCTGAAAATGGTGACATCTTTAAAACATTAAAAGCAGAGCCAAGCAATCAAGATATTATATCAAATACAAACAGTACTACATCTAATACAACTGATTCAACACCACAAACAAATAATAACAACTGGATAATAATAGCCATAATTATAATAATTATAGGTATATTTGGAATAGGATATTTGTTTTATATTAAAAAATAATAGAACATCTACCTATTTTTCTTCTTATTTTTTTAAAGAATAACATATCACTTATATAAAAAAATTCTTTATATGGGGTAAATATTAGATGGATTTTGAAAAAACAATAATATCCTTGACTTTTATTATTTTGATGACATTCTTTTTTAGTAACATGTATAATAATGAATCTCTGGATATGTCAATGGTAGATGATATTAAATATATTTGTAATGAAATAGGACCACGACCTGCTGGTTCTTTACAAGAACAAAATGTTGCATTATACCTACAATCACGTTTTAATGATTATGGAGTTTCAAATGAAATACAGGAATTTAGATACTATTCAATGAATAAAACTATTAAAAAATCTAGAAATATTATAGGAACTATTAATGGAACATCAAAAAAACAAATTATTATCTGTGCAGATCTAGACACATATGGTAACAAAACAAAAGATAATTATACACAAGGAGCTAACGATGACACAGCAACACTTTCAATACTTATAACACTTGCTGAACATTATAAAGATAAAAAACCTTATTATACCATAATTAATTGGATTTGGAGCAGGTGAAGATGAATACACAACTCCTATAGTAACTGGACATAATTCAAACTTAACCAATGATCAATATAATAATATAATAAACATTCCATATCTTGTAGGTATTATATCCTCCAAAACAATGATGCAACAGATAATACCATTGCAGTTATTAGTTTAGAAGCTATAGCAATTGGAAATCCATATTTTATAAATCAAGATTCTTTTGTAGAAAATAACCCTCTATTTATAGAATTTTTAGTTAAAAACACCCTATATAATGGTTACTGTATAGATAAAATCGACTTTTTAACCTATAAACTAAATAACAAAAATGCGCCAATAAGCCATATATATCTACCATTTTCCTATGCAGATATTCCTTCAACATTTTTAACATCTATGAAAAATGCAAATCTCAGATCAATGACCCATAATAACCAGGAAATACCCAATTATCTTACAATAAATGATACATATGAAAACCTTATAAAAAATAATGGAAACAAAAAAGAACTACAAAACCATTTAAACAACATCCTAAACATACTAAGTATTAATATAGACAACTTACCCAAATACACAAAACTTAACCCTATAAATAAGCAAATATCAGACACATATCCTTTTTAAACTATCCTAATAATAAAATATAGAATCTTAATTATTTAACAAAAAAAATAAGGGTTAAAATTCCATTTAAAACCTTTTTCATCCATTAATTCACACTCTTCAGAGTATTTTAAAGATTATCATTTCTTTTGAAGGTTTAGATTTTTTCTAATTTTTTCTAAATATTTAATATTTATATTAATATATTTTCACCTTTTTTTTAGAGAACATAACTATTTTTATCCAGTTATATATATACATATAAATATTAGTTTTAAATAATATTAGCAAATCAAACATAATATTAATAAATATCACACATTCAAATTGAAACAAAAAAAAATTTATAATATATAAAATATGGTAGGTATCCTAGTGAAATTGAAAAATATAACTCCTGACACATTAGTATCTGAAAAAAAGGTTAAAAAAAATATAAATGAACCTAATAAAGAAGCTAAACTGGTAGCACTCCAGTCAATTGGCTATCCATTTCTATGTAACCTAGTTGAAAATCCGAAAATTGAAATATTCGATAAAGAACTTTTTGAATTATATGCCCAAGAACAATGGGAAGGATGTATAGTTGATGAAGGATCATTTCTATTTGACCAGAAATTACTTCCAGACTATGCATTTAAAATTGTAAAAGCCCATCCAGATAATTCTAAAATAACAGATAATACCTCAATACTCCTAATAGAAGTTCAAGAATCACTTGAAATAAAACACATAAATACTAATATACAAATGGAAGATATAATAGGCCAAGAAAGAGCCAAAACCAAATGTAAGATAATAATGAAATATCTTAAAGAACCAGATAAATTCAAAGAATGGGCACCAAGAAATGTACTATTCTACGGAACACCAGGAACCGGAAAAACAATGCTTGCAAAATCTCTTTCAAATGAATTAAAAGTTCCATTATTCCTAGTTAAAGCAACAAGCCTAATAGGAGAGCATGTTGGTGATGGTGCCAGACAAATCCATGAACTATTTGAAATGGCCTCTGCAAGCGCCCCATCTGTAATATTTATAGATGAAATGGATGCCATAGGTCTAGATAGAAAATACCAATCATTAAGAGGAGATGTTTCAGAAGTTGTAAATGCATTGTTAACTGAAATGGATGGTATTGACCATCATAAAGGAGTTGTAACAATAGGTGCAACAAATAATCCGCATTTACTTGATTTTGCCATAAGAAGCAGATTTGAAGAGGAAATTAAATTCACACTACCGGATATAAAAGAAAGACTAAAAATTTTAGAACTTTATACAGAAACAATGCCAATTAAGGCAGATATAAACTTGGATAAACTTGTAAAATGTACCAAGGGAATGTCAGGAAGAGATCTTAAAGAGAGAATCTTAAAAGTTGCTCTTCATAAAGCAATATATGAAGATAAAGATAGTGTTACATGGGAACATATGAAATATGCTCTTAAACAACATAAAACCAAACAAAACGAACCCAAAAATATGTTCGCATAAAAAAAACCTATATATCTTAACTCTATTCTCTTTTTTTTAATATTCTTAAGATAAAGACATATGATATTTATCTATAACATTATTTTCTATAATTATTCTATCTTGAACAATATATTGATATGGTCTATCCATAAATATTAAGGAACCATCTATACTATTGAGTATATGGTCTTTGTATTTGATTAAAGTTAATGAAATTTTCTAGGGTTATATGTAGATTAGTTAGTTTTAAAAAATTTTATAGAAAATTAATATAATAACATCTTTCTTTTTATATCAATTTCAGAAAAATAAGGATTAATATTATAATGGATTGGATTTAATATGATTTTGTTTAAAATAAAATATTAGTTCTTATAACCATGGTTTTCTTGTGAAAATTGTTTCAGCAGCTTGTATAACATTTTTTTCATCATTTTCAGCTGCTTGTTTCAGATTTTTAATCACATCAAAAAATATACGTTCAATAACTGCCTTTGTTAGGTTATCCACTATTTTTTCATTACCATTCATATTTCCAAGCATTTTAAATGCTTTTTGGGTTTCGTTTAATCTGATATTTTCAGCTGTCACCCTAATATTTGATATGATAGGTTCCACTTCTAAATGTTTAAGAGAACGTTTTAAAAGTTTCAACTCATTTTTAACTATATCCTCAGCATCTGATGCTTCTGTTTCTCTCATTTCCCTATTTTTTTGTGCTATATCTCTTAGATCATCAATATTAAATAGTTTCACACCAAGTTTAGAAACATTTTCTTCAATATCTCGAGGATTTGCAATGTCCACCATAACCATTTTTGAAATAATATTTAAAGGCACAACATCTTTAATTTTTTCATAGGTTAAAATTGGATGTGGAGATCCAGTGGCACTTATAACAACATCTGCATCTGCCATTGCTTCATCTAATTTATCAAAATGTATAGCTGATCCACCTAATTCCTTTGCAAGTTCAACTGCTCTATCATGGGTTCTATTTGCAACAACAATGGCCTTTAAATTTTTTTCAGCTAATGCTTTGGCAACAAGTGTTCCCATTTTACCTGCACCAATAATAAGCACTTTTTTACATTTAAGATCTCCATGTACAGATTCTGCTAGTTCAACAGCAGCTGAACCAATGGATAATGATCCTTCATTTATCTTAGTTTTTTTACGTACAACTTGACCAACATGAACTGCCTTTAAAAAGATGGTGTTAAGAACTTCTTTACAACAACCTTCTTTAACACCTCTTTTTTGCGCGTCTTTTATTTGTCCAAGTATTTGGTCTTCTCCAATTATCATTGATTCTAATCCAGATGATAATCTGAGTAAATGTTCCATTGCATTATCATTAGTTTCAATAACAAAATCATCAAATTGAATATTTTCAATAGAACATTCCCCTAAAACCATATAGATCTCTGCTCTATTACATGTATTTATCTTAAGATATTCTTTTACAGGATATTTATCATGGATATAATTAAAAACAGATTCAAGTTTTTGGCTTGATTTTTCCATTTTACTAATATCTGCTGTTTTGTGATCAACTCGAATGTTCAAAATCACTTTTTCCACCTAGAATAAAATTTTTTTTTTTTATAATTTATTTTAACATTTACAAATCCTAATTTTTCTTTTATATGTTTCCTAAAATTATATTGTTTCAAAATCAATCATTCTATTAACATAATCTTTAGCATCTTCAAATTTACCATTTGTTAAAAATTTTTTAATATTCGGATCTTCTAAAATATTATAAAGAATGGATCGTCTTTTTTTTTGATCATCTAATCTTTCTTTTAACATATTTCTTGCAAATGATTGGAGTTCAAGTTGCATAACATTCTCTGGACTTATTACTTTTTCTATCTTTTTTCTTAACTCTTTTGACATTAAAGGGCTTTTTCCACCTGTAAATATACATATTTGCACATCACCTATGAAAAAAGAAGAAGGTACAATTAAATTACCTTTATTAGGATGATCTGCTCGGTTAACAAGTTTATGTCCCGATAAATCAGCTACTTTTTGGTTTAACTCATGGTCAGCTGAAGCTGTAATAACAATATCTGCCCATTCAATCCAATTATTAATTTCTTCAACTGGTTTAATTGCTACACCAAGATCAGATAAATAATTTGAAACATGGTTACCTACAATAACAACATTAGCTCCTGCCTTAAGAAATCTTATAGTTCTCCTTTTTCCTACTTCTCCAGAACCTACTATTAAAACTTTTTTATCTTCCATCTCAAGAAATAAAGGAGTCCAACCCATCTTAAAACTCCAAATTCTTCATTTTAAGAAGTTTCGCAGCTTTTTTCAAATCATTTTTACATTGTTGGAGAGTGTTAAATGCTTCTTTTTCAGAGACATGGAATGTTTCTGAAAGAACAGTAACATTTTCTTTTGTATCTGATCCATTTTTCCCTACAAGTTCCTCTGAAAGCTGTTTTTTCAACATCATATACTCATCAACAGTCATTTCAATTCTTCTCATTACCATATCTCTAAGTGGGCATGGTTTTGATGGTTTACAACACCATACCAATGAACCAAAACAAGTTCCTTCCCCTTGGCTGAGTTTAGTTTTTTCAGCAAATTTTTCTTTTATCTCAATATATTCTTGGGGTGTTAGTTTAGCATCTTCAAGTGCATATATAACTGGACAAGGTTTTACTGGTGGACAGCAAAAGGTTAATGCACGTTTGTCCCCTCCTCTACATACATGTGATGGTGAATCTTCCCATACCATTATTTTATTCCTCCGTAAGCATCTTCTCTTTTTCTTTAGGCGTTAAATCCTCAACAATTTCTTTTGGATCGCCTATTTTAAGTATTTTCCCACCACGCATCAATGCAGCCCTATCACACACATCAAGAACAAAATCCATATCATGTGATATTATTAGAAAAGTTTGATTAAGTTCATCACGTGCTCTTCTTATGGAATCAGTAACCTGGACTCGTGTAATAGGATCCATTGTGCCGGTTGGTTCATCTAAAATTACAATATTCGGTTCTTTAATAAGAACCTGGGCAAGAGCAACTCTGTGACGTTCTCCTCCACTTAATTCATCAGGATATTTTGTTAATAAATTATTTGCATAATTTTCATCAAAACCAACTGCTTTAAGTACATATATAGCTTTTATTTTAGCAAATTCCGCAGGAAGTTCAAGACTAATTGCTTCTGTAAGATTTCCAAGCACATCTCTATGAGGATAAAGACTATATTCCTGATGTAAAATTCCAATATATGGTATTACACGTCCCCTTCCAACAGGACCTTTTTGTGTCATATCAATCCAGGTTTCACCTAACTTTACCTCAATTTTACCTGCGCTAGGATCTGTTAAGCCATACAGTATTCTTGAAAATGTTGTTTTTCCAGCACCACTAAGTCCAACAATACCAAAGATCTCATTTGCATTGACAGTAAGATCAATACCATCAACTGCCTTAACAACCCCTCTTTCAATGGAATAATAATGTTTTTTAACATTTTCCATTTCTATTATAGGACCGCCAGTTTTGAAAACATCTTTTTTCTCTGGTAATGGTACTTGGGACATGAATTCCTGAACAACAGTCTCTGGATCTCCTTCAACAAGTATTTCTCCCTTTTCAAGCCATACAACATGATCTGATAATTTTTTCATAACTTCAGGCCAGTGAGAGGTTATAATCATTGTAGTACCTTTATTTTTTACTCCGCTAAGCAATGCTTGGTGAATTAATTCAGCTGTCTTAGGATCTAAAGTACCTGTAGGTTCATCAGCAAGGAATATCATTGGTTCCTTTGCTATTTGTCTTGCAAGTACTACTCTTTGTTTTTCTCCTCCACTTAAATCTCTTGCAATATGAGTAATTCTATGGGCCATTTGTGCCATTTCAATAACATCTATAGCCATATACATACTATCCTCTTCTTTATGGCCAGTTATTGATTTTAGAACATTGTCTATTACTGTATCATCCTCATAAAGTGCGAAGGTTCGTTGTAACATTATAGAAATTCTACGTTTAATTGCTGCAAAAAGTTTACGATCACTATTCCAGAAATCAACTTTTTCCAGTTCAAATTTACCTCCACATTTACATATTTTTCCAGTAGCAGATGGTGGTTCTACCCTTAAACAATTCTGACATAAAGCTATTGTATATATAATCTGACCTTCATCTGGCCTGTAATCTTTCATTCCTCTTAACATATTTATAAGCACAGATTTGCCAGAACCACTTCTTCCAAGAATACCTAAAACTTTTCCTTCATCAATGCTCATATCCAGATTTTTTAAGATTTTGGTACCGTTAAAGGTTTTTGTAACATTTTTCACTTCTATAAAAGACATTTAACCACCTTTTCTATGTGTATTTCAATTTTTAGATAAATTAATTTGAATATAATTTCTAAATTGATAATATTAAATTATAATTATTTGATCCACCCAATATATATTTTAACAATCTATTACCTTTAAAAACATTATAAATTTTTTTTTATATAATAATCTATTAAATAAAATTTTATAAATCATATTCTTGATAAATCAAAGGATAAATTTCCATTAATAGCAGCTCTTGCAATAGAAATACCATTTGCACCTGCAGAGAGCATATTTTGGGCAGATATTAAATCTTTAACTGAATTGTTTCCTATAATAAAAATATCTACATTTTTTTTAATAGATTTAATAATATCATAATCTGCAGTGTCAAATCCTGGTTTCATTGCATCTACATGTAAAAAATCTGCTCCTGCATCATCTATTGCTTTAACAATCTTAATAATATCCACACCAGCTACATTGGCACGTATTTTAACAGAAACTTTTTTATCACAATTTTCAACAACTTTTGAAATAAAATCTTTAAGCAGGCTAGAATTTCTTAGAAGAGCCTGTCCACAGCCTGCTTCTATTAATTCCTCTTGTCTACAATGGGCATTTATTTCTATTATGTCAATTTCAGATATTTCAGATATTTTTATAATAGGATCTGGAGAGCTTGCACGAAGATTAACAGATACTAATCCATTATAATTATTATTGTTTTTTATAATTTTGATTTCATTAATTATATGTTGTTTTAAATGATTCTGAGCAATATCAAATTCAGATCTGCCTCTTTTAATTATTTTCAATCCTGCATCTATAGATTTTTGATCTGCATTATAACCTCCAATTGTTAAAATATCAAAACCATAAACAGACATTTTATTACAGAATTTTCCATTAGTTATACCTGCCATTGGAGCTAAAACCTTCAAATGTAATACCTCCCCATAAAACAAAATTATAATATGTTTAAAATAAATACCATATAATTCCTATAAATTTAAAATAAAAATATTAAGGATTCTTTTCTTTTTATAACCCCATCTATATTTATTTAATTTATTCTTCATTTTTCATTACATGTACAAGATTATAGGTAAATCCACCCCTTATTTCTTCAAGTGCAAGATCTGCAAGATTTGCTGCTTTTTCTGCTGTAGGTGCTTTTCCAACCCCTGCTTTAAGTGCAATATTTATTTCACTTTCAATTTCTTCAATTATCTTAAGAAGTCCCTCTGGATTTAGACCATTACATGGTGACATGAAGTTATCTCCACCAATAAAGAAAAGTAAAGATCCTTTTTCAATAAGTTTTTTCATTAAAAAATGTTGTACCCTATTTACTATAAATGAAGTATCATATGCTGGAATAATATCAGTAAGAGAATCAGTTATACCATTAATATCTATATGGGCAATTTGTACAAAGCTTTCATCACTTTTTACCAATCCCTCTATAGCCAAAACTTCTGTTCTTTCCTCTGACTGTGCACCACCATAATTTTGAAGGGCATTTGTTGCTTTTCGCTGTGCTTCATATGGAGTTTCTGCAACTCCCACACCCATACTAACTGTTATGGGATATCTGTTTCCTATGGATTTCTGTATTCTCAGATGATCCTCCATATTCACACCATTTGTTACTGCAAGCATATTATCAAAACGGGTGAAAAATACTAATCCGCCCTTTGCAGCAAACTGCCTTTGAAGGTCTGCATATAGCTCTGCTTGCAGAATCTGTAGATCTGCTTCTGCCCTTGGTGTTGGAGTAACTGTCCATGGGCCATAATTGTCAATTTGAATTAAAGTCATTTGAATCATAAAATCTCACCCAATGTGGTTCTGGCTAAACTCTTTTTTTCTCCGATATTATTCATGTTGGTGTTTGTTACAACAACCTCTGGTATTAGTCTTTCTATTTTATTCTTGTAGGCATTATCCTTACGATCTATAATAAATTTGTCTAAAAAGTTTGCATACATCTTTGCAACACCTAAACATGACACATCATGTCCTAGAGCATGCATAAATTTAGCTGCAGGGCCACTTACAGGTGCATCAGCAATAATAGGAGATATTCCAACTACATAAGTCTTTTTTAGGGCTTTATATATTCCTTTTAAATTTATTATTGGTCCTATGGAAGTTATTGGATTTGAAGGTCCTATTATAATCATATCAGAATCTTCAATCAACTCAATAAGTCCTGGTGTTGGTGAAACAGGATCATATTTAATATCAATAACTTCAGGCATGCCTTGTTTTTCAACAAGGAATTTATGAAAATCCATTTTTCCTTGGTTTGTTTCAATAGTTATATTAGATTTCCCATTACTCATGGGAATTATTTGAGATTCAATACCTAAGGATTTTCTTTGAATGTCAACAACCCTTGAAAGAGAATATTGTTCCATAAGTAATGTTTTCTGTATTTTTATGGCCCTATCTCTGTCACCAATTTTAAGGGTTTCAGGACATTTGATCTCCTTTAAAGTTTCATGTGTTATAAATGTATCATCCTTAATCCCATACCATGTATCATTATTAATAATTCCTGCCAATGTATACATAACTGTGTCAATATCTGCCGCCACATAAACTCCAGAAAAATAACTGTTTTCAACTGTATTAACAATAACACGAAATTTTTCAGGCTCAACTAATTCCATAATACCTTGCAATAATTTAGGAGTGCCTGTTCCACCAGAAAGTATAGTTATCATAAGAAAATCCTTCTTTTTTTTTATTATATTTCTTGTAAAAAAAATAAAAGAAAATGTTTTATTTAGAATAGTGTATAGTTTTTATCTAAATACATCATATTCTTTTGGTCTGATTAAAGGTTTGGAATTTGCTATTTTATTTCTTAATAATTTAAAATAATTAACACCCCGTATTATTACAACAGGAATTCCTTCATCTGCCTGTCCCATTATAATAGATGCTGCTGATGCTAATTCATCTGCAACTGCTATTTTTGTTGTTTGAAGCGGTCTTTTATATAAATCTAATTTTCCTTTTTGATCCCATACTGATTCCATACCAGATATTCCAATTGCAACACCAACTGCACCTTCTCTGAAGGGACGTCCTTGTGTGTCAGATATTATAACTGCAACTTCCTTTTTTGTTTGGGTTTCTATTTCTTTCCGGATTTTCTCTGCACTTTTATCAGGATTTATAGGGATGGGTGTTGCAAATCCATCTTCAATATTTGATTCATCTATCCCTGCATTTGCACATATAAAACCATGTTTAGTTTCACAGATTATGAAATCAGGTCCTATTTTAATTATATCAGCAGATTCACCAATAATAGCTTCAACAAGTTTACTATTTTTTCCAGTTTTTTCTGAAATTTCAATAGCATCTACACTTGGTTTTATTAATTTAAGATCTATTACTGTACCTTCTGCTTTAGCAATGGCAGTTTCTGCAATTACAATAATATCTTCATTACAAATTTCAACACCTTCCTTATTTGCAATGTTAATTATAATATTTGCAAGATCATCTCCTTCTTTTATAAGTGGAATTTTTCTAATACCAATAAGATTAACACACATTTTATAGCACCTTTTTTTTTATGAAAAATAGTTTTTATATAACACTTATCTCCCATTTATTCTTTCCAAAGGCAGCTGCTGATGTTACAGGATTTGTGAATTCTTTAAATTTACCTTGATCCATTATAAATCTAGCTGCTTTTTTTGCAGTATCAGCTTTAAAATCAACTATTTGAGGCCTGGTATGTTCATAGGTGGATATATATGCACATCTTCCTGTTTCAACTTTTTGAACTATTAAATCTTCATGGGTAACAATGCCAATATAGGAATTACCTTGAATTGTTGTTGCACCAGCAATACGTGGAGTTTTAAAATCATCCTTTTCATAATCCATGGAAAGTAATGTTAAAGCTATTGCATCTCGAATATTCATTCCTGAACCTATTTTATCACCTATTACATCAGTATGTGAACCATTAGAAACAACAGCAATATCACCAACAATTTTTATGGAATTATATGCTATATAAGGATTTTTAAATACATCTTTTTCATTTCCCTCTGTTGGAACAACTGAGGCTTTATCTATAAATGATTTTGCTATTCTATTTGGAAAAGATCTACTGGATACTCTGTATGCAACAAATTTTCCAGATTCTGTACTTCCTACTGCTAATATTCTTCCAAGATACACTTCATTCACCATATTTTTTTTATATAATATACTTCATATATAATACTATAATAGAATAAAGTAAAAACTGGGACAGGATAGGTATATGGGAATTGGAATTTTTTTTTATTATCTTTGGGGTATGTTAACTGCTTTATCTGGTGACATATCTGATGGTGTAATTATTACAATAGCACCTTCTTTTGCTTTTATAATTATTTCTCCCTCATCTATTACCCTTGTATGGACTGCTATTGCACCATTTTTTATATCTTTAGACATGTCAACACCATTAACAGTTACTAATTTAAGACCAGCTACAGGTATAAGATAATAATCTGAAGGTCCTGTTGTTTGGTTTATTTCAGGTTTACCTGAAGATGAACTAGTATCTGCAACAGCCTGAAAACTACTTGTAACCATTAAAAATATTAGAATTGTAAATATAACATCTATAAGTGGAACTAAATTGACATTAGGATTGTTATCTTGTAATTTATTTCTATATCTGCTTGTGTCAAGTGCCATTTATTTGTAACTCCTAAATACTAAATATAAATATATATTTTTTTTATTGACGTAGTTTACTTTCAATTATCTCTGCATTGGTATTGGCTTTTTCCCTAACAATACTGTTTATATTTTTATCAAGCATATTTGGATGTATAGATATCCATATATTTGCATTAGGATCATGGATCTTTTTTACTTCTATAATTCCATTAGATTCTTTAAATGCTTCAACACATTTATCTAGGTTTGAATCAACTTTAATCCTTATTTCTGCAGTTCTCCAATTTGTCATCTTCTTAGCTATGTCTATTTTATCAATTTCTTCTTCAATCTTACTTTTTATATAAGAATATAATGGTAAAATAATTATTGCAACTGTAAGACCTGCAATTGTTGTTATTAATGCTATATAAATCCCCTCTGCCATTATTGAAGGGTTTCCACCTACACCCATTGCCTTGAATGTATACCAAATACCTATAACTGTTCCAATCAAACCTAAAAGCGGGGCAATTTCTACTATGGTTTTTAAAGTATTGATTCCTTTAGTCATTCTTCCCATTTCAACAATGAACACTCTTTCCATTGCATCTTCAACCTCAACATTATTCCGATAACCTATTTTCAATGCTTCAGATATGATTTTTGATATGGGATTTTGATATTTTCCAATTGAACGTAATGCTTCAAGCGAACCTCCTCTGTCCATGGCTTCATTTACAGTTTCAATAATTTGTGGAAGACTAACTTTTGATATTTTACGTAATTTATAAATTTTTTCAAAGGATAATATAATACCATAAATTCCGATTATAGTGATTAAATATGTAATTATTCCTCCACTTCTAAACATTTCCATTATGGTTCCTATGGAACTTGTAAAAAATTCGTATATCATTTTATCCTCTTTTATTTCATTCTTTCAATAGTTGCCCATGATCTTCTAACAAAATCTGGTAGATCATTGTATGCTGTGTTTTTTAAAAATGAGATTGTTTTCGGATCACTGGGATAACCAGATCCAATATCTTTAAATTCCTTTTTAATTTTATTAATTTCCATATCCCTTTCAACCTTTGCTACTATTGAAGCTGCTGATACAAGAGCATATTTATCATCTGCACCATGTTCTGCAACAACTTCTAGATTGTTTTGGAATTTTTCTATTTCATTTTTAAACCTTTCAGGTTTAACATCTATACAATCAATAAAACATTTATCTGCATTGGAATTTCCAATTATTTTTCTCATTGCAATTTTTTCTATTTCATTAAGGTTAATATCCTTTGATCTTAACAGATCTATATCTGTTGCACTTATATGTACAGGATAACATTCTGCTATTTTTCTTATTTTCCTTGAAAGAACAATCCTTCGCTTAGGAGTAATTTTTTTAGAATCCTTCAATTTAAGTCTATCTAAATATTTTAATCTTTCTTCTAATATTACAACTCCACATACAACAAGTGGACCTAATACAGATCCTCTTCCTGCTTCATCTATACCAACTAATTTCATATTAATATTAACCTCTTAACAAAAGAAATTTTTTTTATTTGTTTAAATTTTTAAAAATTATTATATTTCAATTATCTATTATTAGATTATATTAATGTAATTGGCAAATTATAATATAATATATAACTATTTTAAAAAAAAATAATAAAAAAAAATATATTTAGAAGAAAAATTTATTTCATTGCTTTTAAACGAACTTCAGGTTCAAGTGCCCTGGGCTCTGCAGCTACAATTGCAGCTCCCTTTGCCACAACAGTCATTGGATCATCTGATATTTCTACTGGAATCCCTACTTCTTCATATATTCTTTCCTTTATTCCTTTAAGCTGGGATGTTCCACCAACAACTACTGTTTTATTATATACTCCAGATATAAGTTCAGGTGACATTCTTTCAAGAACCAAAGAAAGTGCCTCTATAAGTTTTTTAACAATTGGCTCAGCTGCATCAGCCACTAATTTAGAATCTATTTCAACCTTTTTGGGTTTATTGGTTTCCATGGATTTTCCAATTGCATTGGTGGTGATATTTTCAACCTCTGCAGATGAATGTACCATTCCTACCTTTATTTTAGCATTTTCAGCTTCATGTATTCCTATTTCAACACTGTAAATATCTTTAACTTTTTCAACAATGTTTTTATCAATATCATCTCCACCATTTCTTATGGTTTCAATGTCAGTAATTCCACCTAATGATATTACAACAATATCACTTGAACCTGCACCAATATCCAATACCATTGTACCTGCAGCTTCTGCTATAGGTAGACCTGTTCCAATAGCAGCAGATAATCCTTCACTAATTACAAGCACATAACTTGCCCCGGCTTTTCTTCCTATTTCTTCAACTGCTCTTTTTTCAACTTCAGAAGCATCTCCAGGAATACCTATAACAATTCTGTCTATACTCTCTGTATTTTCACCAGAACCTTTATCCATGGCATAAACCAATAAAGCTTCTGCTTGGGCTATACTTTCTATAACTCCCTTTCTAAGAGGTCTTACAGCAACAATATCTTCAGGTGTTCTTCCAAGCATGGATTTTGCTTCTTCACCTACAGCTAGAACATATGATGAATCTTCCTTTTTCACTGCAACTACAGATGGAATTTTATATAAGTCGAACTTATCCCCAGATGGCTTAGCAACTACTGTGTTAAGAGTCCCTAAATCTATTCCTAACGTGTTAGTCAAAGCCTTTTTCTTAACAGCTACCTTATCATTTTTCTTTAGAAAATCGAACATTTCATTCCTCCTTTAAAATCTTATTAAATTCTATTACAAATATTTTGTTAATCTTTGCAATTTCAGTTATTTTTTGTGTAGTTTCTTCTTCAGTTGATAGTAAAATAGTGGATAATGCAATATCTGCCATTTTAAACAATGGATCAATGGCGGTTCTTATAAATTCCGGTAACATAGTAGTTATATAAACATCAGTTTCAATAAAACCAGTTGTTTTATCCTCTATAAGGAAATTAACTTTTAACCTTGCCTTTTCACAGTCTCCCATGAATTTTTTAACTGAATTCTCAGGTCCCACAGCTAAAATTAAATTAGGCTCATTTAAAACATAATATGGTGCAATTTTAAGATAAGCTCCTCCATTATCTTTACACATTAAACTCAGATCTCTTACTTTATTGATATCACCATATAACATAATGAAATCAAATTTTTTAGTTACAAAAGAATCTTTACGTTTTATATGTTCTCTGCAAAGGATTTTAACCCGATCCTTCTCGGTAATTGCTGCATAGGCAATATTATTAACCATCTCTTCGTTTCCTGCTATTACACACCATATTTGATCTGCTTCTTGCATTGTGGAAACTTTAGCAGCTTGTCTTAATGTTTTTATCGTATCTTCTATCATTTTTACCACGCCTTTGTGGAAATATTCATTAAATAATTAAATTTAATAAAATTTTTCAGATATAATCTATATTCTATAACCTTTAATCTAGATATATAATACATGTTTAGTATCATGGCTTTATATAATTATACAGTTTAATTCTAATAAAACATTATTAAAATTTTCATATATACAATAATATAAAATATCCCATATACAATCTGTTAAATTCCAATGAACACATTAATAATTTTAAATATTTAAATTAAGAAGCTGATACTTTATTTTTTAAAGATTTATATACAAATTACCAGGAATTTTATTGAATATATAATAATATAATAGAATTATATAAAGTTATAATGATTTATAGAATATAATATAAAAAAGTTTTAATCCTATATATTGGTTTTAGAAAAATATTTATATTTATCCTCTAAATTTTAAGAATTAAATATTATACCCAATATATTTAATAGATTATATAAATTTAATAAAACTATATTCCATATTCTCTAGCTAAATAATAATTACAAATTTTATAATATATTATACATGATAATATTAGGTTTTATAATGGGGATGTAGCTGTGTTTGTTAAGGGTGTAACATTAAAAAAGATAGGAATATTAGTTACCATAGTAATTTTACCTTTTCTTTTAGGATATTATTTAATTAGCTTCATAATATTTTCTGCAATAACATTTCTAATACAATTTTTTAGAGATCCAAAACGGAACATTCCAACAAATAATGGAATTATCCTAGCACCTGCAGAGGGTAAAATAATGAAAGGTAAAATAGATTTCTTAAAAATAGTTACTAAAGAAGATGATCCTTTAATGGAACATATATTAAATGATAATGAAAAAGGAATTCTAATAAGCACATTCATGTCACCATTTGATGTTCATGTACAAAGAGCTCCTGTCACTGGAAAAATTGTGAAAACCCAATATTATCCTGGTAAATTCAAAATTGCCATGGGAAATGTAGATACTAAAAATGAAAAAAATTTAATAGTAATAGACTCACCGTATGGTAAAATAGGAGTTATCCAAATAGCAGGTTTTGTTGCAAGAAGAATAGTTCAATATGTTAATGTTGGAGACAATATTAATATAGGTGATAGACTAGGGATGATAAGATTTGGGTCACGTGTTAATTTAATAATCCCCTACCATAAATTTAAAGTAATGGTTTTTGAAGGTGAAAAACCCACAGCAGGGGAGACTATAATGGCCAAATTAATTGAATAAACATAAAAATAAATAAATTGGTCTTAAGAGGTTTTATAATATGAATATAAAGCATCACATGTCATATGCAGATATAGTTTCAATTGGAAACGCTTCTTCAGGATTTTTATCAATAATAATGGTTTTAAATGGTTATATGGTGCTTGCTGCACAGTTTATACTTATTGCAGTTATCTTTGATGCACTTGATGGATGGGTTGCAAGAAAAACTAAAAGGGTGGATGAGTTAGGTTTTGGTGAAAATATAGACTCCTTATCTGATGTGGTTTCTTTTGGTGTTGCACCAGGAATATTTTTATATTCAGCTTGTGCATCGTTTAATATTCCCTATATTAATATAATAATAGCACTTTTAATATTAATATGTGGCCTTTTAAGACTTACAAGGTTCAATGTAATCTTAGATTCAAATAAAGAGTTAGTTGGTAAATTTGTTGGTTTACCAATTCCATCAACCGCCCTTGTATTAGGATCATTTTATCTTTCAGGTATTTTCAGAGCAGACATTGCACTAATTATAATGACTATAGTATCAGTATTAATGATAAGTACAATTATTTATCCTAAATTTAAAGGAATGAAAATAATATTAACTGGCAGTACACTGATATTTTTGACTCTTTTATCACAAAACATTTCAATAATTACCACTATCCCTGCCAAGCTGTTATTCATAGGTTCTTTAACATATGTAATAATAATACCAATAATGGATTTATATGCCAAGCTTCGCAGAAGTGATCCAAATGTTAGATAAAATATCAAAAGATAAAGATAATAAAAACACACCGGATCCCCGTAAAAATGGAAAAAAATCTGTTTCTAATATTTTAGATATTAGTGGACGTCTTAAAGACATGGTGGGAAAAGTTTCTGGCAAATCAGAAGATGATAATAATAATCCTAAAATAAAAAGCTATAACAAAAAAGACTCTTCTCATAAAAAAATTCCAAGACCTATGCCTAAACATAGGTTTATAAATAAACCAGGATTAAGACCAAAAAAGGAAGGAATATTCACAGGGCTGGCCAATGGATTTGGAAAACAACTTCCAGAAGAGGATCAAAGAACACTTGTTGGTGCAGCTGTTTTTGGTATAATAATAATCCTACTTGTGGGGTCAGGATATTATTTCTTTGTTTTTGCACCATACCAAGATACTATGAACAGTGCCAAGATGGCTAAAATTAATGAAGTTAATTCCTATTTTAAAGGACCATTAGCAACTGATCCCCACAAACATCTGTTATTAGCAGATATTGATATTGGTGTAACACCTGACCAAGTATTAGCAGTAGATGTTCTTGGTCCTGCAACAATTGCTTGGAGAGAATATCAAAGTCACCAGATAAATCTAAAAAAGGATCCATATGGCAGGGTAATGATAAGTTATTCTACCCAACAACCAAGCACTGGAAATACTAACACATCCACACCAACTGCAAGTAATGTGAAAAATTTAATTGTAAAAGTTGTAGATGCACAGAAAATAGTTAATAACACTGATGCAAGCGTACTTGCTAATATGGATATAGTAACACCAGACACTGTAGCGGTTCCAATAGTAATATTAAGAACCCAAGCAGCAGGAGGACTTATAAATGTTGGTAATGCAGTTGATATTTATCAAAATGTTGTACAAACATCTACAAACACCACAACCCAAACAACTCCAATAGATAATTCACCTAAAATTAGCGGAGCCACAGTACTTGCAATTTTAAGAAATGCTACAAGTGGTATTTACAGTTCTAACACTGCAAACTTTACACATAGCAATGCATTTCAAATAAACAATGGAGGTCATAGTACTTCAACAAGTCAATCAGCACAAGGAGATATTGAACAACTCTTAAGAGCAGGTGCATCAAGAAACTGGAACGAAGCCCAAATAGCTGCCATTTTAAAGGCTTACGGATGGAGATTATCAAATTTTGAAAGAATTTCTAATCTAGGAGAGTTAGATGCTCAGTATCTATTATTATTGGAGGTTCCCAGAGAAAATGCATTATGGTTAATACAAAACTCTGGCAGTGTAGTTCTTACAGTTCCAACCCAAAAAGCACCTGAATGGATGATAAAAGAACTTCACCAAATATATGGATAAAAAAAAAATTTTATAAAAAAAAATCTAAGATATTCTATAAAAACCTAAAAAAATAGAACTACCAAAACCATTTTTTATAGGTAGAGATATAAAACAACACATTTCTGACCAGTCAATAAATAATCCCGGATTAACAGCCACATATTTTCTTTCCAATGAAAGAGAATATTTAAATCTAAACCTTCAAATTATAACATGGAAAGAACATTTTTTTTCTTCTTCCTAAAAAAAATCTAAAGCCAACAGATCCTAGAGTAGAAAATCTTAATAATAGCACCAATTAGTTCCAATTAACTCAGTTATTCTAACTAGTAATCCAACAGTTAATTTTTATTGATAAAGAAAATCCAACTGCACAAACAATTGGCTGGGATAATTATAATATTAGACAAACAAAATCATATTCCTACACTTATATCTACACTGGATCAAGCTTAACTCCTGTTAGTAATGCTTCAAATAATATAACTCCAGAAAGTGCTAGTGATACTAAAACACCTAAATCTATACCTATAAAAAATATAGGAGTTCCATCTGGACTTTTTATTATTACAGATATTTTGAGAATGGCAGGAATTGTATTTAATAGATATTATACAATAAATTTATTAATTGCAAGTTTTTAATAGTCAAAAAGAACTATGAAAATTTCAACCTTCTTTATTTTATTTGGAATGCTAATTATCTCATTATATGGTTTAATAGAAATAAGTTACTATTCATCTGCAAACCAGTTTATAACAGATAATACAAACATCCCTTATCTAGAAATACCAAAAATAGATGTTAATCAACCTATAAACAATAAATCTGTTGACTACGGTATTTATCATGATTTAAAATCTGCTAAACCTGGTTTGGGAACTATTGCACTTTTCGGCCATCGTACATTACATGGTTCATCATTTTTAAACCTAGACAAACTACAACCAGGAGATAATATAACAATTAAATGGCCGGGAATTGGTAATGTGGAATATGAAGTTATTAATTCAACCATAGTCCAAGCATCTTATAAATTATCTGTTGAACAGGGAAATACACTTTTTCTAGCAACATGTTATCCATTTGGTACATCAAATGAAAGATTAATGATTAGGGCTACACAAGTCCATATATATCCCCTAAACATGTCCAATAAAAAAATAGATAACAATCCACAATATGCTCTAATAATAATACTAGCTTTCTTTATAGGGGGAATAATAATAAGCTCTATTTATCCTGTTAAAGAAGAACAACATATAATATTTCTAGCAACAATAATAATCACATTATTTCTTATAATTACATATATATATCCAATTCCTCCAACTGCAATTGAATCTAAATTATCATTAATTAACAAAATTATAGGTGTTTAAATGGATGTGAACAAAAAATATTTTAACAACATATCAAATAGGGAAAGAGCACTTTTTGAGGGAGCAATAACAATGGGTGCTTTATTCCATCAGTTTATTGGCATACCAATAAATTTAAAAAGTGTAGAATCATTAGAACAATCAATTAAAACAGCAATGGAACTTCAACCATGTATAAATAAGGTTAATGTGGAAATTAATAGGAATATATTAAAAGAAATTGAAAATGAATATGATTATATTTCCTTAACAGGTGAAATGTTAGATGTGAAAGTTGAATCAAATTATTCTAATGGAAGAGCAATTATAAGACTAAAATATATATCTGAACTCAACTATCCTCTTATGTATGTTGAAGATATTAGATAAAAATTTTATTTATATTAATTAGAAATTTATATAAAATATTATAATTTTAAGCAAATATAATATGGGGGAATTATTTCTTGGTAAACTGGACATCAGCATTTGTTGGATTTATCTTGGCTGTGGTACTTTCAAACTTGTTAGGTTTCTTTTTTGGACTTATTGGTATTAATATTGGATTGTTTTCAGCAGGAATTGTTGTGGGTTTAATGGTTGGTGGAGGTATACTTCGAGGATTTGGCAATGGATTAGTTGCAGGAGCATTTGGTGCAATAGTAATTACAATAATTCTAATAATAGGCAGAACAATAACAGCAGGACTTAAAGGATTTGCTGCTACTGCACTTACAGGAATATTTCTTATAATAGCTGTTTTTATAAGCAGTGGATTTGTTGTAAGTGTAGGTGGTGCAATTTGATCCCTTATAAAGGGTAATAAATAAAATTTACCCTTTTTTTCTATTTATAATTTTCAACCAAAAAAAAAAAAATTTATTATGTGGATAAAAAAAAATTTAATTTCTACATTTTTCTTTTAAGTGTTGATTTAATAATTTTAGAAGCAAATACAGCAGCTCCAAAACCATTATCAATATTAACAACAGCAATACCAGGTGCACAAGATTGTAGCATACTATAAAGTGCTGTAAATCCACCTTCACCAACACCATAACCCACTGAAGAAGGAACACCAATAACAGGCATATCCACAAGACCAGCTACTACAGAAGGTAATGCACCTTCCATTCCAGCAATAACTATTAATACTTCCACATCTTCTTCTATCATTCTCCTAACTTGTGAAAAAAGTCTATGTATACCTGCAACACCCACATCATATGATATTAAAACTTCACAACCAGCTTCTTCTGCAACTATTCTAGCTTCTTCTGCAACTGGAATATCTGATGTACCCGCACTGATTATACCTATTTTACCTATTTTTTCAGGTTCATGTTTTTTAATATTTAATATCCTGGCTTTTTTATTATAAATTATTTGAAATCCCCTATCAATAAGTGGATTTAAATCTTCTTTTATAGATTCATATCTGTTATTTGCAAGTCTTGTTACCATTATACCTTTATTATCAACACAATTCATAACAATTTTCAAAATTTCATCATTTGCCTTTCCCTCTGCAAATATTGCTTCTGGAATTCCGGTTCTAGCTTCACGACACATATCTATCTTTGCAAAATCCTCTAACTCCCTAATATATGAGGTTTTAAGCATTTTTTCCACGGTTTCAGCTGATATTTGCCCATCTAAAAGTTTTTGAATTATTTCCCTCATTTTACCACTTTTTTAGAGATATATTCTATAATACATTTTTTTCAAAATTCCATTAACCTAAAAACATCTAATAAGTAGCTTTAAAAGTTAAAGTATTAACTTTTTATGTTTTAAAATTTCTTTCAAATTATAAATTATATAATATAAATTCCTAATAAATATTTATTCAATTAATCCTTCTAAAATATATTATTAGAATTGTTTTTATTAAATATACTATTGTTATTTGGAACTTTTAATGGCTAATATAAGTTAATTAAAGCTTCAAAAGTAATAAACAAAAATATTTTATAACTAAAATTTTTAATACCCTAGACTATAATATTATTTTTAATCACATATTAAATTGGAAATATAAATAAAAAAAGATTATAATATTAAATTTAAAATATATTTAACAAAACCTGAGGAGTAAATAATATATGAGCAAGGAATTAGATGAAGACAAAGCATTTGAACAGAAGCTAAAAGGTAAAATGGGATGGAAATGTTCATGTTCATTGGAAATTGTGGATAAAAAATGTTCTCTAAAAAATGTTATCTGCAAAGGATGTGGTAAATCATTTAAAACTAATAGAGATGTTGAATATTGTTTTGATTGTGAATAAAACAGATATAAAATGGTTGTAAAAATTTTTCCATATCCTTATTTGTAGAATTTATTCTATACAAATATTTTATTTTTTTTTAGAACATCCCCTCCCAAAAAAAAATATAGTTAAAATTATCATAAATAAGAGAATATTTTCGAATGAGTATATGCAGATATAATTCTATTTTTTTTATATTTTCCACTTAGAAAAAATTTTTATAACACCCTTTAATATTTTTTTTAAACTAGAAAAGTTCAAATGTTTATAAAATCTAATATTTTAGTATGAAAAATAGATCTATTTAATTAAAATGTGAGGCTAATATCCAATTATCCAGTCTTATAATTAAAATATAAAATTAATACTAAGGGAAACGAATAT
>JAQVTJ010000148.1 GCA_028700095.1 Methanobacterium sp.
TTTTAATATATTATGTTCCGGAATAACAATCATATCTCTCCCCAAGATTATTGAAGGTAGTTTTTGACTCGCTAAAACTTTAACTAAGTAGTCAGTTCTATCTGATTGATTGTCCATAAGATTTGAAAAGAGGTTTAGTATTTTTCTTTTATTTTGAACTGGGCCGATATAGCCTTTTGTTTTATAAACTGCCCCAAGATTTTTGTAATTTTCAGAATAGATAAAATTTAGGTTTAGCTTAAATTTTTTAATAAAGTTTTCAACAAGATGCAATCCAATAAAAGAGTCCCCTAAAAAAGAATAAGGATCATAATAATCTACAGAAGAGTAGTCCATACATAATCTTTTTGCGATATTCCTAAATTCTTTGATTGAATTTATCTTTCTATATTCAATTTTCGCTATCTTTTTTAACTTTTCCAAGAATTTTTCTCTTTGGAATTTCCTTAATTTTTCTCCCCTTAAAAAAATTAAAATTTCTGTATTTTGTTTACATTTAAAATTGTTCATCGAGTAACTTAACAATGGAAATGGAAAACCCACAGACATGATCTTCTTATCAACCCCCTTACGAAGAATTAATTGCAGAGTTTCACTAAGCTCGATATTTCGATAATTATTTTTCTTCTTTTCAAATGATACTATCTCTTTTTGAATTACTTTTTTATTTTTATTGATTTCTGAAATTAAAATTGATTTTAGTTCTTTCATTTTTATAGGTCCTGTTTTTATACAATCAAGGAGATTAAAAAGGCTTTCGGACGTTCTCTATCTCACACCAATTTGCACAAAAATAAGGATTAAGCAACCTTTTTCCTAAAATCATTACCTTTTCTTTGTTAAAAAATAACTCTTTGTTTATTGCTTTTTGCAAAACTTCTTTTAGCCCTTATTTATTCAAGCCCCAATTTATTTTCTTAATGAAATCATCCAAGCTTAACCATTCAAAATCTACATGTTCTTCATTTAATATTACTTTTCCCTTTTTAACAAAAACCAAGAAATTATTTTCAGAATGATCATCTCCGCCCCAAGAATAAAATAAAACCAATTGTGTTCTATCAACCCCAAAAATCACGAACCAACATCATATCTCATAACAAGCTTTACTGCTCTTTCTTTTGGAGTAAGAAAATAATGATAAAAATTAATAACACTCATATTTTTTTCAAAGCCAGGACCATTAAACCAATATCCAGAAGGAAGCTTGACACTATTGTCTCCTACTATTGACCATGTTAGATGTAAATTATAGTCTCTAGAATCTCCGGAAGACGGGAGATAAGAACAATTTAAATTGCCAACTGGAAAACATGTTCCTGCTGGGCAGGAAGCAGTGATGCAATTAACCACATAACTTTCGCTAGCATTAAAAATTATTGTCTTGCTTTCATATATCTTCCCTTCTCTTGGACTAGATATTACAGGGAAAACATTTATTCCTGTGCTAAAAACATTGATATAAACTTCATCAGAATCTTTCTGCCCCCTTGTCATCTCTTCTGCTGTCAACTTTACTATGTATCTTCCAGACTTGGAATAGTTATGAATCGCATCAGCAGTAAGGTTGAAGTCAGAACTTCCGCCACTTAAGGCTTCAGACTTGTTGACATAATTAGTTGTTTCTTTCTTTGTCCCGTCGCCAAAATCCCAGGTTATTTTTAGGGGGTCATCTCTATCATAAGACGACTGGTTAAAAGCGATGTTTGTTCCTGTTGATACATTTAGCTCATTTTGTGGTGCTGTGAGGATTGCAACAGGAAGATTGTTGGACGGTGGGCATCCGTCACAAGCCCCTCCCCCTATAGCTCTTAATCCCTCTGAAGTACGTTCGCCTGAAGTTTCTTGTATTTTTGTCT
The DNA here is from genome assembly GCA_028700095.1 of Methanobacterium sp. Taxonomy (GTDB): domain Archaea; phylum Methanobacteriota; class Methanobacteria; order Methanobacteriales; family Methanobacteriaceae; genus Methanobacterium_B. Next base: position 1,860 of record JAQVTJ010000148.1, read on the forward strand.
TAAAATAATAATATCCTTCTTCTTCCAATTTGTATGAAGAAAATCCTATGGCATCCTCATGATTTACTATGCTTGCCAAAAACCACCAAATAGTTTTAAAAATGCTGTAATCAATCACTTTGTCTTGCAATCCTACACCCTTTATTACCATAAGCAAAGTAGCATTAACGGTTGCAGATGAAATTGGTTGTCCATTAAGGTCTGCCCAGTATGTCTCAGTAATGCCTATAGAAGTACAACTTCCTTCGCTGCAGAAAGGCATAGGATCAGAACAAAGAGTATCATTGAAGACTACAGGCGTGGAAGGGCAAACAGCAGCACTGCCGCTGCATTTAGTAACATTTATTCTCAATAAATTTGAATCAGCACCTGCACAATACGGTGAGGAAAGGATAGAACAAATTGTATCTGTAGAATTGAAAGCATTTGCAGGACATGAAGCTGAAGAGCCAGTACATTTCTCAGTTATATCACAAACATCTGTTGAAGCTCTGCAAATTGTTGAAGAGGAATTAAAAGCATTTGCAGGACATGAAGCTGAAGAGCCAGTACATTTCTCAGTTATATCACAGGGTCCTGTAGAGAGTCTGCATACTGTTAAGGTAGAATTAAGAGCATCTGTAGGACAGGCTCCACCACTACATACATCTTTAATATCACATGGTCCAGCTGAAGCACGACAAGTCTGACCATTTCTTTGAGTATCTGCAGGACAAGCATTATTTGTTCCGTCGCAAACTTCAGCAGGATTACACCAATCTCCTCCAGCTCGACAAACAGTGCCTGAAACAGATTTTGAATCAGCGGGACAATCAGTACCGCCAGTGCAGTATTCGTATGGGTCACATACGCCTGCGGATGCTCTACAAATAACATTAGAAGTAGATCTATAATCTGATGGGCAAGATGCAGAAGAACCAGTACAATGTTCAGCAAGGTCGCATGCTCCGGCTGAAGCACGACAAACTTTTGATGAAGAAGAATAACAACCAGTAGAAGTACAGCAAGCTTCACCAGGGGAGCATTGCTGGCATGCATCTGAATTACAATCGTGATCAAGACTATCAATATAACCATCCCCGTCATTATCAACACCATCTGAACATTTATTCTCGCAACCCGTTACCCCTAGTCTTGCATAACATAGACTATTTTCGCCACCCGTACAAGCTGACCCCGAATTCACCCAAGAACTTGTGCTCGTACAGCTTCCTCCAGAACAATAACCATCC
>JAQVTJ010000044.1 GCA_028700095.1 Methanobacterium sp.
TTTCCATAATTTTTTTAGGAATTAATGGATGTTTTTTAGAAATTATCCCAATATTAATTAATAAAATAGCTAATCCAAAGGGAATACTACTTCCTGGAAATGAAACAGGAAATAAAAATGGAGCAATAAGTATTATACAAGTTAATAGTCCTCCTTCTTCTCCTATTAGGTTTAGAAAATCTTTCAATGTTATACCTTCATTAGGTATTTCACAAGATATCCTAGAAACAGTTGAGGAAGCTCTGTCTGTATAATGTTCTCTCATTATAAAAACCCTAATTTATTAATAAATTGAAATTACCATGAATATAATCCCCAATTTTTCTAAAGACATATTTTATAATAATTACCATTGTAACTTGATAACTATTAAAATTTAAGTTTTTTTTCTATGATTTATAAGATAAAATTTTAATAAAAGGTTAAAACATATAAAATAATAGAAATATTAAAATTTTACAGACCATATTTAATTATATAAAAATAATAATAATATTGTGGCTTCATTATGCAAGAAAATGAAAACATTGCAGGTGGAATGTCCTACAGAACAATGAAAGGAATTAATTTTAAAAAAATAGAGAAATACTTAATTGGTAATGATAATAACTCTTCTACTGAAATATTAGAAAAAAACAAGGATTATTACATTGCAAGTGCCAATAAAACAATAGCCAGAATAGAACTTGCTAAAAAACGATCAGAATATGGATTAAACAATGATAAACATCTTAAATTAGTTAATTTAAAGATTTACAATGCTTAAAAATGCCTTAAACAACTTAAAACAAAAATAAAAAAATCAAAAAATCCCGAATTTCTAGATATTAAACAATATAAAAAATGGCACGCAGTTAAACTCTTACCCTCTGCAATAGAAGGTATAATAATAACAAACACAATAAAATATAATCTTTTAAATATTGAATCCCAACACAATGAACAATATAAACAAAATAGTGAAAATATTAAAAAATATATAAAATCTGCAGAAACCAAATTCTTAGAACTATTAGAACTTAATGAAAAATCTAATTATAAAGAAGCTGAAAAAATCGTTTAATAGCATATAATGAAACTGTTATAGCAGATAAAAAGTTAGAAATTTTTAAAAAATATATAATTTAAATATGGTATATAGAAGTTAAAAGAGAATTTATTTTAGATATAAAAATATATATATTTTTTTTAAACCTTTAGTTCTCTTTTGGAATATCTACCTAGAAAAAGCTGAACCTCTCTGTTTTGGGGTAGTTGCACCAACACATTAAATATAATATTTTTCGCTGAAAGGATATCCAAATGTTTATATAATTTAAATTTCACATGGAACATTAATTATAATATACTAGCTAATTTTTTTTATTAATAAAAAGTTGATTAAAAATGTATGATGAAAAATTCTTTAATCTTTTAAAAAGGGAACTTATTGTTGCACTCGGATGTACAGAACCTAATTCCATTGCATATGCTGCAGCTCTTGCTAAACATTATGCAAAAGGAAATCAGATTAATAAAGTTGAGGTAATAGCATCTAGAAATGTTATTAAAAATGCCATGTCTGTTGGAATACCTGGAACAGATAGTTGTGGTATAAACCTAGCAGCAGCACTAGGCATTTTTGCAGAGAACCTAGATAAAAATCTTGAAGTACTTGCTAATATTAAAGATCATGATATCCGAAATGCACAGAAAATGGTTGAAAATGGCCTAATCACTGTTCAGTTAGCTGATTCTCCGAAATTATATGTTGAAGTTATTGTTAAAACTGAAGAATCTTATTCCAGGGTAATTATTGAAGATATACATAATAATGTTGTTTTAATAGAAGTTAATGGTAAGAATATTGTTGATATCCAAAAGAATATGAATAAACAAATATTTAATTATGAAACAACCGAAGAAGATCATGATTTCTTAAATATGGATTCAATATTAGAATTTATTAACCATGTTGATATAAAAAAACTTGATTTAATCAGAGAAAGTATTGATTTGAATAAGAAAATCTGTTTAGAAGGCCTAAATAAACCATATGGTCTTAGAGTGGGTAGTAGTATCAAAACAAATATGGAAAATGGATTTATTTCAGATATTATCATGAACTATGCAACGGCATTAACAGCAGCAGGATCAGATGCTCGTATGGCAGGCAGTGTTTTACCAGTTATGAGTAATTCTGGAAGTGGAAATCAAGGAATATCTGCTACAATACCTGTTGTAGCATTTGCAGAGAAATTAAATTCTGATGAAGATACATTAATAAGAGGAGTAGTTCTAAGCAACCTAATAACTATTTATATTAAACTATTTTTAGGACGTTTATCAGCATTATGCGGTGCAACTATAGCAGCTACAGGTGCATCTTGTGGAATCACTTATATTATGGGTGGTGGAGAAAAAGAAATAAAATCCTCATTACAAAACATGTTAGGCAATATAACTGGAATAATCTGTGACGGTGCAAAAGCTGGATGTGCCCTTAAAGTAGCAACCTGCACCACAGCAGCCATACAATCCACCCTTATTACATTAGAAGGCAATACAATAAAACCCACAAATGGTATAATTGAAAAAACCCTGATGATACAATAAAAAATTTTAGTAAAATAGGAAATATGGGCATGAAAGATGCTGACCAAATAATATTAGATATTATGCTTCAAAAAACTAATAAATAACTCTTAAAAATATTAATATAAATCTATTAAATTTTTTTTATAGTATAAAAATTTGGTTTAAATTATTTTAATACAAATTATATATGGGTTTACAATAAACACTTATATTTATATATCCTAAAAATTAATATTTAGGCTTTGATTTATTGTAAAGCAACCAAAATCTTATAATAATGTATATAAACATTATGATTATACCTACTAAAGCCACTATAATACCAAAACTCATAAAAAAACACCATTCCCTCCATGTTTAAATATTTTATATTCTAATAATTTGAGATTAGAAGTTAATATAAGTTACAGTTCCAATTTAGGATTTTATTAAAAAAACAGATTTTAACAAGTATAAGTTACAAATCAAAAACGAGAAATTTAGTTAGAAAATATTACTTTGAAGAAAAGGAAAGAAATTAAAGATTCTAACCATTTTATACTTTTATTAACTATTTTTATAAAAAAATGCTATAATAATATAAGTATACAGATTTTTTTTTTTTTATACTGATCTACAAAAAAATGGATTATTTAAATTCGAAGAATAAAATTAATGTGGTTAAATTATAGAATTTAATATGGATAAACACATTTTTTTTTTTTTTATATTCTCTTTTTTTTATTAAATAGCTGTAATATTTGCTAAAATTAGGTTTTTGAAATTACTTTTCTATTTCTAGTTGGAATACTTCTTCAATATATTTTTTTTGTAATTTTTTTGTAATTTTATATGCTAACATTAGGGAAGGGTTGTATCTGCCTTGTTCTAATGATATTATAGTTTGTCTGCTTACATCAACTGCTTCTGCTAGTTCTTCTTGGGTTAATTTTAATTCTTTTCTAAATTCTTTAATTTTAGTTTTCATGGAACTTTTTTTTAATTGTTTTTTTCGAGTTTATAATGTGTTGCTATACTTATTATTCCACCTATGCCTCCTGTTATGATGAATAATAATGGCAGGTTCATGGTGTTGAAGCTGGTTAGGATAATATAACTCATAATTCCAGTTATTATCATCCATGATGAGTTTCTCATTGCAATTGAATAATGTGACTTGGCTCTTTCATCCATTGATTTTAATTTAGCATACATCATATCAAAAAGTAGGAATATAAACAAACCACCAATAGTTATGTTGGTAATTGGATTGTCAGGTAAGAAAATCCCTCCGAAGAGCATTACAGTCGCCATACATAAGAGATATACATATCCTTGCCATGGCATTTTAAGATCAAAAAAACTTCCATTTTTATTTTTAAACCATTCTGATTTTGCAATAACCATACTAAATCTCACCTCTAATGTTAAAAATATATTACATTATATTTATATTTAACTATTTTCTTAAAAATTCCAAATATTTAATATAAATATGCTTTCATTTTCCTGTTATAAAACATGTAAAAACTATTTAAAAAGAAATATTAAATCTATAAATAAATTTTTTAATAAAATAAGGATTTTTTTTAATTTCTATAAAAAAAAATTATGGGGTGTGTTTACTCTTTTTATAAAAATTTTTTTTAGCAATTTACAAACAATATCTATAAAAATTCTTATAATTTGTTATATTGTAATTAAGCTAATATTTAAAAAAAGAAAGAAAAAAATGGGGTTATTTACCTTTTTGTTATAAGTCCAGTATCCGTTTCCTTTGATCATTTAACATTAAACCATTTTGGCAATGGAATTGTTACAGTTACATTATCTGCTGTGTCAGGTCCTTTATTTCCCATTTTATAGGTTAATTTCATTGTTTCATTGGGTTTCGGATGTTTTTTGTCACTTGTTATATTTATATGAATATCTGCAGATTTTTTAATTGACACATAAGCAGATTCATTTTCAATTGTTATATCATTAACTGCATTTACTGTTACTTGTACTGGGTTGTAGAGAGGATTAATAGCTCCTTCCTTTGCATAGAAAGTTGTTGATGCAATACCATTTATTGTGTTTAATGTTATACTATGGATAGTGTTTGTATTACTGAAACTGCCCCATGGTATGTTTAAAGTTAGTGTACCATCAGGTAATGGCTCTGTTAACTGTTCTCCATTACTTAGATGGTTTAAATCAGTTACTGTTGTTTTTTTGGTATTGTATATTGTTTTTGTATCTGGTTTCACAGTTAAAATTACCCATGGATCATAAGTCATGAGCCCCTGTTCCTGTCCAAATTCAACTGTAATTTTCCCAGTTTTCCAAGGATCTTTATTTGTTCCCCAGTAATTCCATCGCAGATCTGATGGAGCATTTTTACTAGTATATACTGCTCCATATGTTCCATTACTTAGGAATTTATTATAATTTGCAATATTATATGTTTGATTTTCTTTATCACCATAGAACACAACATCAGCACCCCAGTCACCTGTATTATTTTGGAATGTGCAGTATGTGATTGTCATATTTCCCATTGCACTATTATTAACTGCTCCACCATTATCTCCAACATTGTTGGTAAATAAACTGCGTGTAATCCACATGGTTGATTTGTCATTGTTATATATGGCCCCTCCATACCTACTATAAGTTAATGTATTATGGTCAAAAGTACAGTTATTAATATGGACGTAAATAGGGAAATTGTTAAATCTACTGCCGGAATATAATGCTCCACCATTCTGTCCTGTGTTATGTTGGAATAAACAGTTGGTTAGTGTTAAATCTCCGCAATTACCTATTGCTGCCCCATTATTACCTTTGTTGTACATAAATGTACAATCTACAATATTGGCACTGCTTTTAATCCATGTTGAGGGTACTCTTGTATCTCCATCGGCATAAATACGTATTGTTCCACCACGACTACTGCTGATTGTCCATTTATTAATGTTAGACATTTAATTGTAACATTAGATCCATTTATAATATCAAATATTCGAGATGTGTCAGATCCACTTATTATTGTTCCTTTTCGACTTTGTCCCATAATTGTGATATTTTTGTTTATCTGTATATTTGAGTTTCCTGAACCACTGTAAAATCCATTTGCAATTTTTACTGCACCTTTATTATTTGCACTGTTAACTGCATTTTTCACTGTTTTTTTAGGACCATTAATCCCATCATAAACAGGTGCTAATCCATTCCATGAATCGTTTCCTGTGTTGTTATTCACATAAATTGTATTGATATCTACGGAATGTTTATGACTACTGGAATGTGTAGATGCGCCACAAAAACCATTAATACCTAAAAATAGTGCAAAAAATATTAAACATAATGTTAATAATATTTTTCTGGTTTTGATTGTTTGTTTTATTTTTTTCACCTCCTTTAACATTTTTTTTTTAATCATTAAAAAATAAAAAATAAATTTTATTTTTTAAGATATAAATTTTACAATCATATATTAAATATACAATCCTTATACTAAAAAGTTATTTATAATTATTTTATAATATTATATAATCCCAAAAAAAATGAAGCTAATATTGTATTATATAAATTTATTTTTCTAAAAATTATGTATAATATATAATTTAGAAAACCATATTTATTTTTTTTTAAATACTATTTTCAAGCTAGAATTAATAAGAATTTGATATATACACTTTTTTGTAAGAAAAAAAATTTATTATATTGTTTATTTAATGAAAAATTCTTTAAACATTTGTAAAATATCAAAAAGGGAATAATGGATATATTATGTTGTAATGGGTCAGTATTACTTTCTAAAATATATTCTTATTTAATAAATGCTTTAGCTTTAAACAGGTTTAAACTTATTTTACTCTAGATAATATAAAAATATTTCACTTAAATAAAATTTATTTATACCTGCTATAATAATATTAAATAAAAATAGGATCTACGCCGGGACTGGGATTTGAACCCAGGACGAGCATAACTCAACAGGATTTCGAATCCTGCGCCTTAACTAACTAGACTATCCCGGCATTATATATTATCATATTTTCTTTTATATTATAAATTTATAAATGAAATTATAATATATATTTACTTTTTAAAAATATGAAATATTAAATTCGGCTATGGAAATATTAATTTAGATAAACATCCCATATTAAATATTAAATAATCATAGGGAGAGGTTATGATTTTATATGGTAAATATAGAATTCAGCATGGAAAATATTAAAAAATGTCTTTGTATGAAGTGCCCTGTCCAAATTAAAAGTCAATGTGTAAAAGATAAACAAAAAATTATGTTACTAATAAAAAACCAAGACTTAGACAGTCCTATGATGATGGGACCAGATAGAGTACATGTATTATATTGTTCAACTGGCAAAGCTACATGTAATGATATAGACACCAACCAAATATGTAAATGTAACCAATGCACCATTTGGAACCAAAAATCTCTTAAAAACAATATTCCTAACCGTTATTTCTGTAAAAATGGTAAAACCCATTAAAAACTATATAAAATTTAAAAAAAATTAATTTATTACAACTATTCTAGGTTAACTTATATTTTTTGAGGCTTTATTTATTTCAGAATATTCATATTTAGAATTTAAAATGTATAATATATAAGTTTAAACTATAATTTACTATTATATTTGTCTAAATTTCTTGTGGATTCATTTAAACTAATTTAATTTCTTTTAATAGCTTGAAATACTCCTTTACTATCATCTACAAAGAGTATGCATTTACCATTTACTGGGCATGGTTTTACAGATTTATCTGCATTGTTATGTATTATTCCTTTAGTAACTAATCTACCATCAAGGGTATAAATTGCATCAATACCTGCTTCAATTAATTTTTCAACAAACTGAGAACCTAATAAATTTCTTATATTATCTTTAAGTAAGAATCTACCATCATTACCCATATATGCTAAACCAAGCCCGGCCATTGATCCTATTACACCATCTTCAGTTCCTCCAAGACCTTCAAGGCGAATATTAAGATTTTCAGCAAGTTTCCTTGCTTTTTTCTGTGTTAAAACAGTATCTTTAGCATCTTTGGCATATGCAATAAGTGAGGGTTTAATCTGACTTTCATGAGCAACTGAAAGCCCTGGATCACTTCCTTCAATAAAATCATTATAAATCTCTTCTTTAGCTATTTCAAAGATATTATCCATATTTTTTTTATTATCAGTATTAAGATGAATTACAGCACAACTATTATGTGATGTAAATGGAATATCTGGATGAACATAAAGTTGATGTCTTGTAACACCTTCTACTGGATATTTTTTTGAAAGCTTTGCAGCAATTGCCCTTGCAAGTCTTCCTGTGCCCCTTGAATTTAAACTATCTGTATCATCAACACAAACATAAATCATATAAATAGAACCTCATTAAACTTTTTAACCATTATAAATATTATATTTTTTTTAATAATATTCTTTTTTTTTATTTTACAAGTAATAATTAATATAATATGATATAATATATTTTTTTTAATATTAGTTTTAATTTAATTACTGTATATATGATTGCATGTCGATATTTGAATAATAGGTATTTAATGTATATTAGATAGTATTTTAATTATTTATACTAAATTTACAATATGTTTATATATTCCTATCGATAGAGTTTTAAAAATCCATATGAGGTATAATTTTAATGATAAATCAAAAAATTATTATAATCACAATAACCGCAGTTTTAATTGTTATTGGGATAGTTGGAGTTTATATTGCTTACCAAGGACATGCTTCATTTTCAGAAAATCAAATAACTGATATGCTTGGAAGACAATGTAACATACCTGCCCATGTAAATAAAGTATATTCTCTAAGCTCATCAACCACTGTACTATTTTATATGCTTGCACCTGATAAAATGGTGGGATGGGATGAACCAAAAAGTCAAGAAGAAAAAAAGTATATGTCTGATAAATATCAAAACCTCCCTGTATTTGGCGGAGGTAAAAAAGATGCTAATTATGAATCTATAATATCATCAAATCCAGATATTATCTTAATTGGCCATGGTGGTACAATAGAAGATGTTAATAATATACAGCAGAAATTTGGGAAATTACCCACTATAGATATTGAAGAAGATAATAACTTAACATCAATTATACCTGCAATAACATTCCTTGGAAAAATATTAGGAAATACTGAAAAAGCAAATAAATTAACTAATTTCTATAACCAAGTATCAAAACAGGTAAATGATATTATTGTAACCATTCCAGATGATCAGAAAAAAAGGTTTACTATGCAAAGGGTTCTGATGGTCTTAAAAGTTATGCTTATGGTGCTCAACATGTAAACCTTATAAATATTTGTGGCGGAAAAAATATTGTGGAAGCATCACTAACTAAAGGAGGAATAGGTGTTTCAATGGAACTTATTCTACAATGGAATCCTGATATTATCATTACCAGTGATATCCCATTCTATAATAGTGTATATACAAATTCAAAATGGCAGACAATAAATGCAGTTAAAAATAAAGAAATATATCTAGTACCACAATCTCCTTACAACTGGTTTGAAGGCCCGCCAGGTGCTAATACAATATTAGGAATACCTTGGACTGCAAAAGTGCTTTATCCAGATAAATTTAAAGATTTAAATCTGAAAGTACTTACAAAAGAGTTTTATTCAAAATATTATCATTATGATCTAACAGATTTACAAGTAGATAATATATTAAATTCTTCAGAACTTACATAAAACCTTTTTTTTAGGTGAATAAATTTGTTTAAATGGAAAATCAAAGAAAAAATTACATCCCAAATATCAGTAACTTTATTAATGATAATTCCATTAATTATTCTATTTTTTCTTTCATTTCTAATTAGAAGATATCATATTTCTTCAGATGAAGTTATAATGGCATTAATATCTAAATTATTCTTTATTAACTCTAACTTACCTGTTACAGTTAATACAATAATTTTTGATATTAGATTACCCAGAATACTTGCAGCAATGATGATTGGAGCTTCATTATCCATTGCAGGTGCTGCTTTCCAGGGATTATTCCAAAATCCTTTGGTTTCCCCTGATAAACTAGGAGTTTCAGCAGGTGCAGGTTTTGGAGCAGCTTTAGCAATACTATTTTCAGCAAGCATATTCATGATACAGGTTTCTGCATTTTTCTGGGGTTTAACAGCTGTTGGATTAACTTATTTCTTAGGCAGAGCTTTTAAGGGAACATCAATGCTTACACTGGTTTTATGTGGTATTGCAATTGCTGCATTTTTCTCTGCACTTCTATCATTTATTAAATATGTTGCAGATCCATATGGCCAACTTCAAACCATTGTTTTCTGGCTTATGGGTAGTTTAACAGCAGTAACTAACCAGGATATAATAATAATGGGAATACCAATATTTATAGGGACACTTATACTTTTAATGGTAAGATGGAGGTTAAATGTGCTTTGTATGGGTGAAAAAGAATCTCAAACACTTGGAATAAATATTAAAAGATTACAGGCAATTATAATTATTTGCTGTACTATTATAACAGCTTCTGCAGTAAGTGTATGTGGAATTATTGGTTGGATTGGTCTTGTAATTCCTCATGTTGCAAGGATGTTTGTAGGGCATGATCATAAAATATTATTACCTACAAGCCTCATTTTAGGGGCGTTTTTCCTTCTTTTAATTGATGATATTGCAAGAACCATTACAATCACTGAAATTCCTCTTGGAATTTTAACAGCTATTATTGGAGCTCCTTTCTTTTTATATCTTCTTATGAGAAGTAAAGAGGTGTGGTCATGACTCATCTTATGGAAATGGTAGATGGAACATTTTCCTATAATGATAATATTAATATTTTTAAAGATATTAACTTTGAAATTGGAAAAGGGGATATTTTCTGTATTTTAGGAGCTAATGCAACTGGAAAAACCACATTAATCAAATGTTTAAATGGTTTAATGAAATTAGATTCTGGTAAGGTTTTGTTAAATGGAGAAGATATTTATTCACTTAGCCACAGTGACAGAGCTAAAAATATAGGATATATTCCTCAAATACATAATTCAATATTTCCATTTAACATATTAGATATGGTATTAATGGAAGAGCACCGCATCTTAATATGTTTGAATCACCCTCTAAAAAAGATGTGAAAAAAGCAGAAGATGCCTTAAAATCTTTAAACATGTATCATATGAAAGATAAGTGTTATACTGAAATCAGTGGTGGAGAAAGACAACTTGTTTTTATTGCAAGGGTTCTAACCCAAGAACCACGTGTTTTATTATTGGATGAACCCACATCTTACCTTGACTTTGGAAATCAGATAAGAACATTAAATATTATAGAAAAATTATCTAAAAACGGTTTTACTGTGGTTATATCATCACATTTTCCTGATCAGGCATTTATTTCTGCAACTAAAGTTGCTATAATGAAAGGAACAAAATTTATAGATATTGGAACTCCCAAAGAAGTTATAACAGAAAAAAATATGGAAAAAACATATGGAATTAAGGTAAAAATTGTTGAGATAGATAATAGAATCGCTTGTATTCCTTTAAAAATTTAAAAAGATATATATAAAATATAATAGGTTATAATCTTTTTTTTTATATCCTATTATTATATGATATTTTAAAAAATATAAGGAGGATTCTTATTATAATGTTAAGAAGGAGAGAAATTGAGAAATTATTTAAGTATCTAGAAAATAATAGTAACAAATTTTTTTTTGAACATGTTGCAGATAATGTTAAATGGACAGTTATGGGCACACATCCAATTGCAGGAGTTTATAATAGTAAAGAAGATTTTATAACACACACTTTCCTAAGGTTAAATAAACTTTTAATTGAAGGAATAATTTTAAAGATAAATAATATTATTATTCAAGATAACATAGCAGTGGTTGAAATGGAATCAATTTCAACTGCATTAAATAATAAACCATTTAATAATACTTATTGTTGGATTTGTGAATTTGAAAATGATATTATTGTAGAAGTACGTGCATATGTTGATTCTGTAATGGTGGAAAATCTGATAAAAGAAAATGAAACATAAAAAAAAATATATATTATAACATTCTATTTATTCTCATATTTTTTTGCCTGACATTTTATCTACAGTATTTTTAATAGATTTTATCCATGGAGTTAATGTATTTTCAATATTTTCATTATCCTCAATATTAGATTTTTTGTTGAATATATTTCTTTGATTAACATAGTCTTCAAGCCAATCAGCAAGCTCATAATCCGGTAATGTTTCTATAAAAACCCATGCATAACCCTCATGTTCAGGGCTTAAACTAAGTTTTCCTTCAACTATTTTTCCAGACATAATTATATGAACAGCACGTATAATATGTAAATTTTGTTCACAAGCACCTACAACATGGTTTAATTCAATTTTTAAATTACTTTCTTCATAAACTTCTCTTATTAATGCATGATCAAATGATTCATCAGGATTAACTTTCCCACCTGGAAGTTCCCATTTTCCAGGATTGGTTTTAGAATCAGTAGATCTTTTTAATATGAGTATTTTACCATTGGAATTTTTAAGTAACACTCTTACTGCAAGGCCATAAATATGGTTTATCATGGTTTAATCTTCTACCTAAATTATGTTTTATTTAATTTATTTTTCTATTTTTTTTTATATTTAAGAATATAAATATG
>JAQVTJ010000045.1 GCA_028700095.1 Methanobacterium sp.
AGTTTCAGTTTTTATAGTTGTTGATTTGGATTTAAATTTATTAAAACTATTATATGTTGTTGTTTCTTTTTTAATAGTTTTTTTAGTTTTAGACTTTTTTACCTTAATTTTTTTTGATCTAAAAAGTTTAACTTCATCAGCTGTTAACCCATAATATGTAGCTAAATTATAGGCTGTATCATCGTTTTGAAACATTATTTCCATATATGGGAATTGTTCTTTAACAACTTTTTGTGAGGTGTGAAGCTTTTCACCCATTTTTTTAGCTACCCTATCTTTTAAGTCACGTTTTGCTCTGCTTTTAGATAGTAATGTAAAGATTGATGAATTTGTAAATCTTGAAAATTTTCTGTAAGTTTCTTTCTTTGACAGTGCAACACCCAAACTCATGAGTTCATAGGAATATTTCCAATAGGAATATATTCTGGTGTTAAAAGCTCTACCAAGATAAATATCTGCAAGAGATATTTTTTCATAAGCTTTCTGAATTTCATCTACCTTCTCATATTCTCGGGGTATGTTTTCCGCAATTAATTCAATAAGAAATGAAGGTTTTGCTTCTACTTTCATTGCATTCTTTATTCTGCCAGGATTTCTACTCTTAAGAACAGTTCTAACAGCGTCGAAAATATTAATAACATCATCTTTTTTAGATAAAAGTTCCAGATCTTCAGATGTGATTTTAGTTTTTCCACGTGCTATTGCCTCTAGATCATTAATTGCGGATCTTAAATCTCCATTTGAACTTTTAGCAAGATTTCTTACAACATGTTCTTCAAATTCAACACCCTCTTTAACACATATTCTCTTAAGTAGAGCAACAATGGAATTTGTATGTACTTTACGCAAAATTAATGTATCACATTTGGTTTTAAGACTTTTCAATCTTTTACTATATGGATCATTGGCCATCATAATAATAGGGTGATGGCTTTCTTTAATGATTTTAGTTATTGCTTTAGCTCCGCCTCGATCTTCAGTTCCGTGAATTCCATCAATTTCATCTAATATTATTAGTTTAAGTCCATCTCCAAATAATGATTTTGAAGCAGAGGCTTCTCCAATCGTATTTAGAATAATATCATATGATCGTTTATCACTTGCATTTAGTTCAATATATTCTGCAAACTCATTTGCAGCTAAATGTGCAAGTGTTGTTTTCCCAATACCAGCTGGACCTATAAGTAGCAAGCATTTCTGGACATTACCATTTAACCATTCTTCTGTCCATTCATTTACTTTATCTTTTATCTTGATATTTCCTAAAACTTCATCAAAGTTTTTAGGACTGTATTTTTCTGTCCACAACATTTAATCTGCCTTTGCATTTATTAAAAATTTAGTTAAAAGTGCTTCTAGTTGAATTCTTGGATTAGATCCTTCCCTTATCCGATAATCTGTTTCACCAATACTTTCAATTAAGTTTATATATATATCTTCTCTTATCCGTTCTTCTAAAACCATTCTGGATACTTCTTGATATATTTGAGTTACTATATCTTCTCCGCTAGTTCCTTGAACAACCATAACATCTCTTAATAATTCCCTAGCACTTAAAAAGTCCCCATCAAGAGCTTTATTTACTATTTTTCTAACATCTTTTGGTTTGGCCTTTGAAACAACATCATGAATATTATCTTCTGTTATTTCTTCATCTAAGGAAGCTGATGCTTGTAAAATATTCACAGCTCTTCTTACATCACCTTCAGCAAAATATACAATACTTTCAATTGCACCTTTGCTAATATTTAGATTTTCAGCATTTGCAATATATTCTAGCCTGCCTATTATTTGATGACCCTTAACAGGAGCAAATCTAAATATTGCACATCTCGATTGGATTGGGTCAATTATCTTAGAAGAATAATTACATGATAATATGAAAGATGATGTCTTAGTATACATTTCCATTTCTCTTCTTAGTGCATGTTGAGCATCTTTTGTCATGTTATCAACTTCATCTAAGAAAATTATTCTAAAAGGAGAGCCAACAGCCTTTAAACGTGAAAAACTTTTTATATCGTTTCTTACAGTATCTATACCTCTAGCATCAGAAGCATTAAGTTCTAAGAAGTTTTGTCTCCAATATTCTCCAAGCACTTCCTTTGCAAGTGCTATTGCTGTGGTTGTTTTTCCAACACCAGCAGGTCCTGTAAACATAAGATTGGGTAAGCTACCCTCTTTAACATATCTTTTAAGTCTTAGAATTATATGATCTTGACCCACAACCTCATCTAAGGTTTGTGGTCTATATTTTTCAACCCATGGTCCATTCATCCATATCACCACTTTCATATTGTATGTTCTATATTATTAACTTTTATAAGGAATATTGAAATTAATTATATCTAAAATTAAAGAATAAAAATTAAAAGTATATAAACATGGTTTATAACATATTTTAACTTTAAAAATAGATTTAATTAATTGTTAATTACTGTTATTGGGATATAAATTTTTATGTTTAGTTATATATTAACCGGTTTTATCTAGATATTAATATTATTGAATAAATAACTAAGTTGTAATTATCATAATAAGATTTTTTTTAACATATAAATATTGTATAATATTATTAAAAATTTAGATATTCTCTGTTGAAACTAGTTTACAATGGGTTATATACGTTGCTTCTTTTTTTCCAGGAGGATAACATGTAATTAACATTAATCTAGCAGTGCCTTCCTGTGCAAATCTAACAGGATTAGTTTTATAATCCCAACGAATATCCTCACTATTTGAAGTCACTGAATAAATATATTTTTTCTTCATTATAGTATCTATTAATATTACTTTATCATTGGTTTGAAGTGAACCTACATTTTTAAATATTTCTGAATATGTAGTTCTATGGCCTAAAAGGCCACATTCTCCCGATTGTCCAGGATATACACTTTCACTGTAATGAAAAACAGTGTTATAAGCGTTAACAGTATCAGAACGTATTGTACAATCCACTCCAAGTTTAGGTATAACAAGTTCTCCGATTGAAGCACTTCCATTTGAACTAATTGGATCTAATGCATCAACAGAGTTGCTTATTCTTTCATTATAATCTTTTAAACTTTTTTTGGCTTTAACAAGTTCTTTTGATTGTTCAAAACCTGCTATAATTATTGTTGATGATAAAAAAATACATATTAATAATATTACAGCTGAGAATATTTTATTTTTATTCATGTTTATCAACCAGTAATGGTCCTATTTCTTTGGCTATAATAGATCTGTATTCAGAAACTTTCCATGGATCATCTACCCAAATGCTTAGCATGGCTTTTATACCAGTATCTGCTAGTTCATCTATAATCAAATCTGGTTTTGGTAAATCTAAAACCCATTTGAAATTTAATGCTAAATTTTTAAAGTTTTCAGCTATTTCTTCCATATTTACAGAGTAAGGTATTGTAATATATAGATCAACCCTTTTTTCTTCAAGTGGTGTGTGATTTATAAGTAAATTTCTTGAGAAATTAGAATTTGGGATTGTTATAATATTATTATTAGGTGTTACAAGTTTAGTAACTCTAAAACCCATTGCCATTACTTTACCTTTTTTATCAGATATTTCAATAATATCTCCTACTTTAAAACTTTTATCTCCCAGTACAAAAAGTCCAGAAATAAAGTTTGATATTGTATCTCTTGCAGCAAAACCCACAGCTATACCTACAATACCTAAACTTACAGCTATAGCTGTTATGTTTATTCCAAGTTCATTGAGTATTATTGTTACACCCAATGCATAAACTGTATATTTAACAATTTCATTTATAATTTGGATTAAAGTATCATCTGACTCAAATTTTTTACCTAATCTTATTATAAAAATTGATGACCATTTAATGATTAGTAATGAAACAACTAAAATAAGAATAGTAACAATAATATCTCTTAAACTAGGATGGTTGAGTATTGTTTCAATGTTCATTTTTCACCTCAACAACCATCATATCTTCTGCAACAATAGAATTTTCAAATATCTTTCTTGCTTCTTTTTCAATTGTTCTATTATCTTTATATCTTGTGCTGATATGGGTGAGAATAAGCTTAGCTACATTAGCTTTTTTAGCTATTTCTGCAGCCATTGAAGCTGTTGAATGCCCGGTTTCATAGAATTTATCTGTATGGCTGTCATTAAATGTTGATTCATGTATTAAGATATTTGCATTGGCTGAAAATTTTATCATCTTATCACATGGCCGTGTATCACCAGAATATATTATTTTTCGTCCATTTCTTTTTTCACCAAGCACCTGTTCAGGTTTAATTATTTTTTCACCAACTTTAACAGGAATTCCATTTTGAAGCTTACCAAAATCAGGTCCAGGTTTCACACCTAGCTTAATAGCATTTTCTTTAAGAAATTTAGGTGATCTTTTCTCATTTATACTGTATGAAAAATTTGTTACTGAATGTTCTGTTTTACAGCACATAACATTATATTCTTCTTCATCAACTACAATTCCATTTGATATAATGTTTTCTACTATATCAAATGAAAGTGCAAAGTAACCGAAATTTTTTATATATTTAACAAATTCTGAAAGACCTGGAGGTCCATATATATGAAGTGGTTCAGTTCTCCCACGGAAGGCCATTGATTGTATAATTCCAGGAACACCTAAAATATGGTCACCATGAAAATGTGTTAGGAATATTTTATTTACTTTCATGGGACTTAATCGTGCCCTTGTCATTTGTCGTTGTGTTCCTTCTCCACAGTCAAATAACATAATTTCTCCAAAACTTTTTAATGCTATTGAAGAATGATTTCTGTGGTTGGTGGGTATTGCTGATGATGTTCCGAGAAATATTAGTTCCATTGTTCTAATCCTATTATATATTATTTATATAATCTTTTTGTAAAGAAATTTCATTTATTTTATACAGTTATTTTATTTTTGGTTATTGTTAAATGGATTCCAATGACCACTTAATTTAATAAACATTTATATTTTCTATTTTATATAGAAATATCCATAGAATTTATTTATATATAAAAGAAAAACAATTTATCTAATTTTTTAAGGTAATGTGATATAAAATGAAGCACGATATAAGGGAAATAATTAGAATGGTGTATCAAGACATTGGTTTTGAAGATATAACCACTAAAGCATTAATAAAACCAGATAAATTGATAAAGGCCAAGATTATAAGCAGAGAAAAGGGAATTTTATCAGGTGTGGATCTAGTTAGTGATATTTTCAAGGAATTCTCTATAAACACCATTATAAAAAAACATGATGGGGATAAAATTGGTAAGGATGATATTATCATGGAGATTAAGGGCGATGCAAGTACAATACTCAGTATTGAAAGAACAGTTCTTAATATACTCATGAGAATGAGTGGAATTTCAACAATAACTGCAAATTTGATTAAAACTGTTAATAATAATATAATAATAGCAGGAACCCGTAAAACCACACCTGGACTTCAATTTCTAGAAAAAGAAGCTATAAGGGTTGGGGGTGGTGATACTCATAGATTTAGATTAGATGATTGTGTCCTTATAAAAGATAATCACATTGCAATAGTTGGCAGTGTGAAAAAAGCAGTTAAAAAGGCTAAAAATTATATTAGCTTCACAAAAAAGGTTGAAATTGAAGTTGAAAGTATAAATGATGCAGTAGAAGCTGCTATTGCAGGGGCAGATATAATTATGTTAGATAACATGAATCCTACTGAGATAAGCAATGTTTTAAATGCCCTTAAAAATAAAGGATTAAGAAATAATGTTTTAATCGAAATTTCAGGTGGAATTAACCCAAATAATATCAGGGATTATATGAAAACTGGTGTGGATATAATTTCAACCGGTTATATAACCCATTCTGCAAAATCTCTTGATATGAGTCTTGAAATATTTTGATTGTATCATGTTTAATAATATCATAAAACACCTCACTTTTCATATTTTTCATTCTTTGGTTAATAATTATCGTGATTTCCTTTGATCTTATCTAAATTATTAGGGGAAACTATGATATAATGCAATAGATTTATATAGGGTTTTTAACAGATTATTTCTAAAGATATTGGAGGTATTATTATGATAGGTTACAATGATGAAGAATATAAAAAATCAGATGAAGATAATACAGATAATTCAACAAAAGAATTAAATACTGATACAAATGAAGAAAATGAAGAAGAATTAGATGAGGATATAGAAGGATCAGAAGAGGCAGAAGAAGAAGGTGAAGATTTACCTTTTGCAAAGGCTGAAGTTGTAAGGCTCATGAAAAGACATCTTGATAAGGATAAGATGATAAGGGAAAGAGTAAAAGTTGAGATGAACAAGTTCCTTGGTGAAGTACTTGAACGTGTCTGTGCACAACTTAATGATTATCCTTACACAACTATTGAATATGAAATGCTTAAAGAATCAATATATCCTTATACTAATATTAAAAGGATTAATGAAGAGAAATTCAGGATTTTAAAACATCTAGAAGCTATAAAAGCAGATTGTGATGCACTAACAATGGATGTCAAAAAATCTCTTAAACTTAAAGATGTGGATGATGATAGTGATGAGATATTTTAATATCTCTTTATTTTAAGAAATTATATAATTATACAAATTTTTTTCAAATAAACTAGAAACATATTATACTATTTTTAACCTAAAATTTGGAATTTTTATACTATTTATTTTTAATTATAATAAAGATTTTAACTAAAAAAAATAATCTTAAAAAAAATTTAAATTATTAATTTTCATTAATATAAAAAAAAATGTATTCTATTAATCTATTATACATTATATAAGGTTCATTCATTTTCAATAGTTATAAAACCAGTATTAAGACTATTTATTTCTTTTTCAGTTAATTTTCTATGTTTTGCATCATTATCCACTATTACACTATGTCCGAATGGATCTTCTAAAACCAAGGTTACTTTTTCCTTTCCTGTTTTCACATTTTCAATTTTTTCAAGTATTTTAAGGGCATTTTCTTGTATTTCTTTCTCTTCAGCCCATTTCATTGCTGTGTTAATAGCAGATTCAAATCTATTAATAACCCCTTCTACATTAGAAATATAACCTTGTGATTTAGGTCCGGGTTCAACTTTCAAACCTAATTCCGGTATACTAAGGGTTGTTGTTTGGGATTTAACAACTCTGGTATTTAATTTATCTTTACTAATTTTAAGTGTATATTTCACAGGTTCTTTTACTTCTAAACAAATGGTGTCAGAATGTTTATATCCACATTCTGAACAAAGCAAAGTTGATTCCATTACCTCTCCAAAATAGGGTATTTTATCTGCTTTACTGGTCATATCTAGGGTGTTATTACCATTACATACTGGACAATGTGTTTTAATATTATTCAACTTGTATTTCTCCATAATTTCAAAAAAATTATAATTTTTTTTTTTAGATAAAATTCAAATATTTTATATCTTGCTTAAACTTTAGACTGGTTTTTTATTTTTGTAAACAAATCCCTTCTCATCAAGATCTTTTATCATATTTTCCAGAATTTCTTTATCAGGAGCACAAATCTTATGGCTGTGAATATTATCTGAAAGACTGTATAAATTTTCCAGATCTTTTTTTCTTTTAGGATTTTTTTCCAACCTATCTATGAAATTGTATGCTTCACCAGGATCAAATACATTCACCTTTCTGTTTAAAGGTTCTCCAAAACCTGGAAGGAAATAAGATACATCAACCATACGGCCTCCGTATTTATTTAATATTATGGATGTTTCCTCTCCTAATTGGTCAACAGAATGTTTAAACAGCATAACTTTACATATTTCTCTTATTAAAGTTAGCATACGTTTTAATGAACTTTCAATTTCTATATTATTAATTACTGGTACTTTATGTTCTAACGCCCTTTTAACTAAATAGTCATTTATAACCCTGTTTTCCATGAAATATTCCAAATGTTTACCGCCACGTTTTATTTTCATGGCCCTTTTAACAAATCTTTCTTTATGCACTTCTTTATCTGCTGTTAATATAAAAAAATGTATTGAAGCATCTTTTTTAAATTTTTCAATATCAATAAAACCTGGAACTAAATGTACACCTTCTATTACAACATCATCATAATCATCTACTGCTCTTCTAATAACCCTTTCAATTGCCGGAATAACAAATGATGCATGATCCTCAAAACCAGCTTCAATCAATGCATCATTACTTTCAAAGCGTTCTTTATCTCTAAGGGTTGTGTATGCATCAAATGAAGATTGGTGAAGTGATGGTGCATAATCCGGACCTATTATTCCACGGACTATGGCTCTTATAAAGTCAGTTTCAATTAAATGTTTTATTCCTAATTCTTTTGCAAGTTCAGATGCTATAGTTGATTTTCCAATGCCAGATGCACTTCCAATTAGTATAACATAGGGTTTTCTCAAGTTTTTCCTCCCCCATTATTTTATAAATTAAAGCAGTTACTAATTTAAAGTAATATAAAATGTTAAATCCTGGCTATCTAGTAAAATTCCATTCATCTCAATTATAAAAAATTTTTATCCCTTTTTTTATTATCATATTTTTGCATTGGATTAGGGGGTTCACTTATTAATGATTAACATTATCGTTTCCAATTCAGTTATCATTATATATTGTTAATTCATTCATAAATTCTTACTCTTTTTTACCATATCATAATACAATTTATAATAGAATTGAGTAAAATCTACCCAAAGTATATCTCTTGGTTTAACATTTATTAAATAAATAGGTAATGTAGAATTCCATAGCATATATCAAGAATTACCGAAATATTAAGTTTAATAAAATTCACTAAAATTTTATAGGAGTGATCCTTTGTATTTTATATCTTCTCTTAAGGAAATTCAAGACCTCAATCCATTTGTTATAATAGGATGTGGTGGTGGTGGAGAGAAATTCTCTAACTTTGAGGGTGTGGAAGCTGTTGGTTTCATTGATGATAATATTGAAAAGCAAGGACAAGAATTTTGCAATAATATTATTTCTCAAAATCTAACTGAAGTTCTTCAAAAAACCAATGCCAAAAGTGTAGCAATTATGCTTCCAATAGGTGCTGAAGGAACAGCACTCAAATATGCTGTTGAAGCAATTGATAATGGAAAAAATGTAGTTACATCATTTAGATCACTACCAATTTCACAGAATGAATCTCTTATTAAGTTTGCAAATGCTAAAGGTGTGATTTTAAAGGAAATCAGCCCTCGTCTGGATACTATAATGAAAATATTTGATAAAACACCTCCAGTGTGTACAGAAATTTTACCAAAACTTATTTACAAACCTAAAACACCAATAGTTTTTGTTGGTGGCACTTCCCAAGAATGTGGAAAAAGAACCACAACAAGATTATTGGGTAAAGCAGCTTTAGAACGGGGTTTAAATGCGGTTGTTATTTCAACTGATGAGATGGGATTTGAACAACCTGTTGATATGAATTTCCGTGCAGGAAGCCTTTCTGTTATGGATGTTGCTTCTGCAGTTATTGGTTCTATTAAATATATGGAGGAAAAAAAGAATCCTGATATCATATTTATTGAGGGCCAATCAAGCCTAACAGAAAAGGGCAATCCTCATCCAAGAGGGCTTTCAGCTTCTATTCTTATAGGTGCCACACCCACCGCAACTATTGTATGCCACAGACCTAACCATCCATATAGAGAACCTAGAGGAATAGAATTTGAAGTTAAAGCTATTGAATCATTAGAACCTACAAAAGTAGTGGGACTATCATTGAATCTAAGAAATGTCACTGATAAAACAGAAATAAATAAATATGAAAGTAAATATGGGTTGCCTGCTGTTGATGTTAAAGATGGTGGAGCATCAATATTACTAGATGTAATTATTGATTATATAGGGGACTTGTAGAAATGAAGGATGTATTGGATATTATAAAGAAGAATATTGGTATGGATGATGAAAATGAAGAAAAAGAAGAACAAGAAACCATAATTGTTCCTGAACACTCTTTCTATGAGATAATCCTAATGAAAGCCAAAAATTTAGATGATTTTGATTATGCATTAACACAAATCACAGAAGAAAAAAATCCTATTATAATGGATATGAGCTACCTTGAAAGGGATAGTCCCGACGAATTTATGTTAGCAGGTGAAAAATTAAAAGCATTCAGGGATAAAACTGGTGGAGAAGCAATATTATTATGTAAAAATGGTAAAAATATTATTATCATCACCCCACCTGAGATCAAACTTATACGTAAATAAAAAAAATAATATTTAATAAAAATTTAATAATAAAAAGAATAAAATTTCTAATCCTGTTATTATATTCTATTTTGGAAAAGGCTTATTTATTTTTATCAATTAACTTTTTTTTAGTATACATCTAAATATTCTATGATTATATTCTAAAAAAAGTCCAATGGATTATATGGAGTTTAATTTTTAATGTAAAATATTATCCAAAATATTTGATTTCCTAAAGATATACCATGTATTGTTAGAATAAAATTTTTTTTATATCATTAATAGTTTATTTTATAATTAAATTTAGATATTCTGATAATATAGGTTTAATTTCCATGGGATCTTATGATAAATTTTTATTATCCAAAAATTAAATAAATAAATATAAACTTAATTCCCTACATTTGTTTCTTTTTTGATAGGGAAAAATGAAAAAGAATCTATAATATTTATTAGATTTTATTTAGAATTAAGTAAATTATGGATTTATTAGATTTGAATAAAAATAATTTATAGATAAATTTAAACTAATACTATGGACAAGAACAATATGAAAGATCTAAAATTAGATGTTTTAGGACTTGGAACCTGTAATACTGATTTTTTAATGGATGTTGAACGTTTTTCTATTGCTGATGATGAAGTGGATATTACAAATCTTAATACATTAGTCGGGGGTTCAGCTGCTAATTTTACTGTTGGTGTATCAAGATATGGGCTAAAAACTGGTATAATGGCAAGGGTTGGTAATGATTTTTTCGGACGAAAGATCAGATTAGAATTAGAAAAAAATGGAGTTAACACCCAAAGATTGGTTTCGATAAATGGAAAAAAAGGAATGGCATTTATTGTTGTTGAACCTAATGGTGAAAGATCTATTTATACATTTATGGGTTCGAATTCAAAGTTCAAATTTGAAAGTGAAGATATATCTCTTATTAAACATTCTGAAATACTTCATATAACTGGTATTTATATTGAAGTTGTTGAAGAAGCTTAAAGCATGCAAAATTACTTTCATTTAGTCCCGGTAATATTTTAGCATCATATGGTTGGGATGCATTATATAAAATCCTACAAAAAACTCATATATTATTTTTAAACAAGAAAGAAGTCACACTTTTAACTGGTAGAAATTATGATAAAGGAGCTAAATTCATTGTTGATAATGGAGTGCCATTTGTAGTGGTAACTCTGGGAAAGGAAGGTTCAAAGATATATACTAAAAATAAATATTTTCATTGTCCTGCAATGAAACTAAAAGCTATTGATACAACAGGAGCAGGGGATTCTTTTGCAGCAGGATTTATAACAGCTTTTTTTAAAAAAAATAATCTTAAAGATTGTCTTAAACTTGGAATTCAATCTGCTTCCAATTGTATTACAAAATTTGGGGGCTTTTAATAGCTTAGAAATTGAATAAGTTTAATATTTTAATACTTTATCATTTATATGCCTAAAAATTTTGATACATTGGTATATGATACTTTTTTTATATTTTTTTCACCTATACCTGCAAGTCTAAGTTTATGTACTGTTTTAGGAACTGATAATGGGTCTGATGGTGATGAACTTATATCACTATCCAGTACAAATCTATCATAACCATATTCTTCCATTAAGCTAACAGCTTCTTCTGGTGTCATTTTTTGAGGTTGAACAGTAATTCCAAGTATTCCTTCAAAATCATCTACTCTATCTATTATTGAGAGGTTAATATGATCAAGTTGGATAAGGGATGTTTCAATATTATCTTCAATTATTGAAGCAGTTATATTGGTTATTTCCTTTTTATTGGTTCTGGGTGTATGTACAATTACTTTTATACCCATATCTTGGGCAATTTTTAGTTGTTGTTTAAAGACGTTTATCTCAACTTCAGATGCAGTTTCAAGACCTATTTCTCCAAGTGCCACAACATTTTTGTTAATAAGTAGTTCAGGAAGTTTTTCAATAACATTTATATAATCAGTAGATATGCTTCTGGGATGAACACCAATGGCAGCATATAGTGTTAAACCATTTTCTTCAGCTCTTTGTAT
>JAQVTJ010000046.1 GCA_028700095.1 Methanobacterium sp.
ATCACATGTATTTGAAGAAAAAACAGTTGAACCCCCATTTAGAAAAATATTTGAAGTTGATGAAATACACTACCACGATACAGAGGTGAAAACACAAAGTTTAGCTAGAGTAATAAATAAGAAAGAATAGATAAAAAAAACAAAGATGTATTCATGAGAGGTTATTTTATTTATTTGAAAAATTATAGAAAAAAAACAAGTAGTAAAAGATAAATATAACTCAAAATAGATTTTCCAACATAATTCATGGTGATTTAAATGACAACAATATCGGAAGCTATTACAACCATTAAAAAGGCTGAAAATGATGCGGATAAATTAATAGAAAATACTAAAGAGATATCGTCCCAAAAAATAGAAGAATCCCGCTTAAAATCCAAAGAGATTATTGAGAAATCAAAGAATGAATCTATTGGAGAAGCTGAAAGCATGTTGTTTGAAGCTGAAACAAAAGCCAAAAAAGAAGCCTTACATATATCCAATAAAACAGCTGACGAAATTGAAATAAATAAAAAAACAGCAATGGATAAGGTAGATGAGGCATCGGACATAATTATAAGAAGTATTTTATAGTGTGAGTACCATGTTCAAGCCGGCAAAGATGAAGAAGCTTAAGATAATTACCTTGGATAAGTACGCTGATTCTGTTGTGACATCACTACACGAATCTGGTCTAGTACAAATCCATGATATATCTGAGCGAATACAACAAGATGCAGAATGGAAACAAATTCTAAAAACTTCTCATGCAACACCTTTTCTCGGTAGAATTTCCTCCCTTTTAATGAAAGTAACTGGAACAGCAGATTTTTTAGATTCTGTAAGTAAAAAGGATGAAGGAATTTTAACAATGGCAAAAGGATTTATTAATCCGCCACAAATTGAGAAAAAAGAAGTTGAACAAGTAAAAGTTGAAAAACTTTTATCAAATGCAGAAGAAACTCTTAAGAATGTTGAATCAAAAACCAATCCCTTGGAAGAGAAGTTAAATGAACTGGAAACAGAAAATTCAAAGTTAAACACTGCCATTAATATAGCTGAGAATTTAGTTGAATTCGATGCTGATATTGGTGACTTGGCAGAAACAGAACATATCACAGTTATAGCAGGTAAAATAGCTTTAGATTCCTATAAACAATTTGAAGAAAGTATGAAAGATTTACCTGATGAAATTGTGGTTTTTGATAAAACAAGTACAGATAAAGAATATAAAATATTAATGGTAATTACCATTAAAGGAAATGGGGAAAAAATTGCCAGTCTGTTAAGAAAATTAGAATTTGAACGATTTGAATTAACAGGCCTGTCAGGTAAACCTGATGAGATTATTAATAATTCAAAATCTAAAATTGAATCCATAGCAAAAGAAAAAGAATTAATTTTAAATAATTTAGCAGAAATTGCTAAAGAATCACATACAGAATTACTGGTTTTAAAAGAACTGCTTGAAATTGAAAAACAACGCAGTGAAATATTCTCATCATTTGGTGAAACAGAAAACACAGTTATGTTCGAAGGATGGGTTACAAAGAAAAATCTTGAAAAAGCCCTAGATATTATTGAAAACATAACTGATGGTCATTCAATAGTAGATATTTCTGATCCAGATGTTGAAAAAGATAACATACCAGTACATTTGGATAACCCAAGATTTGCAAAGCCATATGAAATGTTTGTTCATATGTATTCCCCACCAGATTATAGGGAGTTTGATCCAACAATTTTAATGGCAATTATATTTCCGTTTTTCTTTGGCTACTGTTTAACAGATGCAGGATACGGAATTGTTGATGCAATTATAGGTTTAATTATATTCAGAGGTTTGGGTAAAAACAATAAAGTAATGGCTAATATAGGTCTTATTTTAGTTGCATGTGGTGTATGGGCATTTATACTTGGAATGGTTACCAATGGTTTTATTGGAGATTTTTTCCCAAAATGGATAACTGTAGGAATACCATTACCAACAACAATTGGAGCTATAGATGCATTTGTTCATCCTGAGAACATTCTTATAATAGCATTACTTGTAGGTGTTCTACACATAAACATGGGTCTGTTAATAGGAGCATACAATAATATTATCCGTGGAGATATAAGAGAAGCACTTGGTTCACAAATAGTTTGGTTTGTTCTTGAAACTGGTATTATGATACTGGCATTGTTAACACTGTCTGGTTCTACACTTGGTACCATGATTGGAGGTCCTATAATACTTTTAAGTCTTATAATGCTCATTTATTTCAATGGTGCATTTGGTCTTATGGATCTTACAGGATTCCTTGGAACCCTATTATCATATGCTAGGTTATTGGCATTATGTCTTTCAACAGGAGGTATAGCAATGACTGTTAATATTTTAACAGGGCTCTGTGAAAGTATGATTCCAGTTATTGGTATTGTATTAGCACCAATTATATTTATTGGAGGACATATAGCCAACTGTGCATTCCAAAGTTTGGGTGCATTTATAAATTCATTACGTTTGCATTATGTTGAGTACTTTGCTCAATTTTACATAGGTGGAAGTCAAAAGTTCAAAGCCTTCCGAACAAAAAGAAGACATACAGAATTAGGAGGTAAATAATATGGCAGGAGAAATTGTATTAGGAACAGCATTAGCAGCAATCGGCGCAGGTGTAGCAGTCGGAATGGCTGGTTTAGGATCAGGTATAGGACAAGGAATAGCAGCAGCAGGAAGTGTAGGTGCAGTAGCAGAAGACCCTGATATGTTTGCAAGAGGTATTATATTTACAGCATTACCAGAAACACAGGCTATATACGGTTTCTTGATTGCAATTCTACTTTTAGTTTTCTCTGGAATTATGAATCCTGGAGTCACAATATCTGTTGCATCCGGAATAGTAGCTATAGGTGCAGGTGCTGCAGTTGGTTTTGCAGGTTTAGGTTCAGGTATGGGTCAAGGTATAACAGCATCCTCATCTGTTGGAGCTGTTGTTGAAGAACCAGACATGTTTGCAAGAGGTATTATATTTACAGCTCTATCAGAGACACAAGCTATATACGGTTTCCTTATTGCTATATTGCTCATGGTCTTCGGTGGAATTCTAGGAACCTAGGAGGATAAGACATGAGCGCCGGGACAGAAAAAATAGTCTCAAGTATAATGTCAGATGCTCAATCCAAAGCTAATTCCATATTAGAAGAAGCTGAGAAGGAAAGCAACTCCATTTTAGGAGAAGGCAAAAAGATTTCTGCCATTGAAAAAGAGAAAATCTTAGAAGATGGTAAAAAACAGTCTTCAATGAGATATCAACAGATAATCTCTGAAGCTAAAATGAATTCTAGAAGAAAAGAACTTGAGGCAAGGGAAGAAATAATTGAAAAATCATTTAAAACAGCTGAAGAAAAACTTACAGAAATTGCTTCTTCACCATCAGATGAGTATAAAAAATCTCTTAAAAATATTATAACAGAAGCTGCATTGGAAATTGGAGGAGGAAAACTTATAATGCACCTCAAAAAGGAAGATGTGGCTAAAATAAAAGATTCTATATCATCAATAGAAAATAAAGTAAAAGAAAAAACAAGTAACGAAACTAAGTTAGAGATAGGAAATAACATTAACACCATTGGTGGGACTATTGTAAAAACCGAAAATGGAAATATAGAAGTTAACAACACTATCGAAGCTAGGATGCTTAGATTTAAAAAATCTCTAAGATCAGAAGTTGCAGGTATACTTTTCAAATAATAGGGGAGATTTAAATGGTAGAAGATATTGCTACAATAGTTACTTCGCTTGGATTTCCCTCGGTTGAAGCTTTTATAGGTGCAATGTTCTTAGTATTGGCAGTTGTGGCAGTTGTAGTAGTTGTATCAACTATAAAACCTGTTCTTAATATGTTCCCCTACACTTATCCTAATGCTAGGGTAAGGGCAAGAACTGGAAGATTATTCACTGAAAAAGAATTTTCCGAAATTGTTGAATCCCAGAACATTGAAGAGGTTAAAAATTACCTTAGAAGTGTGCCAGATTATGCAAAGTACATTGATTTGTATCCTCTTGAAAAAGCATTGGACACACAACTTGCAGAAACATACGATTTAATTGCTAGAATTACACCCGATAATAGTAAAGATGTTTTTAAGTTTTTACTAAAAAAATGGGATATTAAGAATATTAAAAGTATTATAATTGCTAAAAAAGCAAATCTAAGCACAGAAGAAACCTTAAATTGGATAGTGCCTTTTGGTGGCCTTACAGATAAATTAGACAGCCTTATTGAAGCAGATACTGTTACAGATGTACTTAATGCTCTTGAAGGAACTGAATATCCAAAGATTTTAGAGGATGCAATACCTATTTATAATGAAACAGGTTTGCTATTACCTTTAGAAGCGTCTTTAGACCAATATTTATTAAAAAATCTTTTAAGAGCTTCAGCAACCCCTGAAGATGATAACACAAGCCTTCTCCATAATTATATTGGTACTATGATTGATGCTGCAAATATCAAGGTTATTATCAGAGCCAAAGCAGACAATCTTAAATATGAAGATATTGAAGCATATATGATTTCTGATGGTTATCAAATCAGGGAATGGAAGTTAAAGGAACTTATGGAAGCAGAAGATGTTGCTGGTGTTGTTAATGGATTAGAAGGTACAGATTATGCACCTATGTTATCTGATGCAATGACAGATTATACTGAAACCAATTCCATGGCAAGTTTTGAAAATGCACTTGATAGTCATGTTTCTAAAACAGCTAAAACCATATCCTTAAAAAATCAATTTGGAATAGGACCTATCATCGGATTTTTAAATAGAAAAGAAAATGAAGTAAAGAATTTAAAAATCATAGCTAGAGGTAAAAGGGAAGAAGGATTCTCAACTTCAATGATTAAGGAGATGTTGATATGAAATCAAATATAGCTGTGATGGCTGATGAAGATACAGTAACAGGTTTTATGCTCGGAGGTATTAAAAAAGGATACCCTGTTAAGAATATGGAAAAAGCTGGAGAAATACTTGAAGATCTAGTTAAAAAAGATTTTTCAGTTATAATAACAACCAAGAAAATAGGTGACAAATTTAGAGAAACTATAAATAAATTAACAAGTGAACGCACACTGCCTATGATAATTGAAATACCAGACAAAACAGGCTCAATTGAAAGGGACTCCGATCCCATGAGAGAGCTTATAAGAAGAGTTATTGGGGTTGAGATGGTAAAATGATTACTGGAAATATAATAAAAATAGCAGGCCCTGTTATTGTCGGAAACGGCATGAAAGGAACCCAAATGCATGAAATGGTCAAAGTTGGAAACGACAAGCTCATTGGAGAAATAATTGAACTTGAAGGTGACACAGCAACCATACAAGTATATGAAGAAACAGCAGGTATGAAACCTGGGGAACCAATTGAAAGTACAGGAGGGCCATTATCAGTTGAACTTGGTCCAGGTATAATTGGATCAATATTTGATGGAATTCAAAGACCTCTTGAAAAGATCAAAGTATTAACAGGAGATTACTTACAAAGAGGAGTAAGTATTCCATCCTTAAACAAAGAAACAAAATGGACATTCAAACCAACTATAACCGTTGGAACACAAGTTAAAGGTGGAGATGTTATAGGAGAAGTTCAGGAAACATCTGCAATATTACAAAAAATAATGATACCACCAAAAGTGGAAGGTAAACTCATAAGTATTGTAGCTGAAGGACAATATACTGTAGAAGAGGATATAGCAGAAATTGAAACATCAACAGGTATTATAAAAATATCAATGATGCAAAAATGGCCAGTAAGAGTTGGAAGACCATATAAAGCAAAATTAGACCCGGATATTCCACTTGTAACTGGACAAAGAGCACAAGATACATTTTTCCCTGTTGCTAAAGGTGGAACATCTGCTATGCCAGGACCATTTGGATCAGGAAAAACAGTAACACAACAACAACTTGCAAAATGGGCAGATGCAGATATTATTGTATATGTTGGTTGTGGAGAACGTGGAAATGAAATGACAGAAGTTCTAAAAGAATTCCCAGAACTTGAAGATCCAAAAACAGGCAAACCACTTATGGACAGAACAGTTCTTATAGCAAACACATCTAACATGCCAGTGGCTGCAAGGGAAGCATGTGTTTATACAGGTATAACAATAGCAGAATATTTCCGTGATATGGGATATGATGTAGCACTTATGGCCGATTCAACATCAAGATGGGCAGAAGCAATGAGAGAAATCTCAGGAAGACTTGAAGAAATGCCAGGTGAAGAAGGATACCCAGCATATTTAGCATCAAGACTTGCACAATTCTATGAACGAGCCGGAAGGATAACTACAGTTGGTACAGAAGATAAAACCTCATCTGTAACAGTTGTCGGTGCAGTATCTCCACCTGGTGGAGATTTATCAGAACCAGTTACACAAAATACACTACGTATATCCAAAGTGTTCTGGGCTTTAGATGCATCACTTGCAGATAAACGTCACTTCCCATCAATAGACTGGCTACAAAGCTACTCATTATATGTGGACAGTGTAGAAGAATGGTGGAATACTAACACCGGAGCAGATTGGAGAGAAACCAGAGATGCTGCAATGGCTCTTCTCCAAAAAGAATCAGAGCTACAAGAAATTGTGCAACTTGTTGGTCCAGATGCACTTCCAGATCGTGAGAGAATCACTCTCGAAACAACCAGAATGATAAGGGAAGATTTCCTTCAACAGAATGCATATCATGAAGTAGACACATACTGTTCACCTAAAAAACAGTATGAAATGCTTAAAACAATAATGACATTCCATATGAATGCAGAAGCAGCCCTAGATCGTGGAGCAGCATCTGCAGACATTATAACCATCCCTGCAAAAGATGAAATTGGTAGGATGAAATATCTGCCTGAATCTGAATTTTTTGTAAAGGTAAAGGAAATCCAGGATAGTTTAGTTAAACAATGCAGGGAGGTATGAAGATGAAGATAGATATCAAAACAAGGGAATATACAACTGTTTCCGAAGTTTCCGGTCCTCTTATGATTGTTGAAGGCGTTAAAGGTGTAGCATACAATGAAATCGTTGAGATTGAAACACCTGCAGGTGATAAAAGAAGAGGGCAAGTTCTTGAAGTTCGAGGAGACCTTGCTGTTGTGCAAGTTTTTGAAGGAACCAGTGACCTTAACACATCAACAACCAAAGTTAGATTTACAGGAGAAACAGCAAAAATCGGTGTTTCACCAGATATGTTAGGAAGAGTATTCAATGGAACAGGCCAACCAATTGATGGTGGTCCAGAAATTATACCAGATAAAGAACTTAATATTAGTGGTAATCCAATGAACCCATCAGCAAGGGAATTTCCAGCTAAATTTATTGAAACAGGTATATCAACTATTGATGGTATGAACACATTGGTACGTGGACAGAAACTCCCTATATTTTCAGGTTCTGGTCTTCCACATAATGAACTTGCTGCACAAATTGCAAGACAAGCTAAAGTTATAGGTGAAGAAACAGAATTTGCAGTTGTATTTGCTGCTATGGGAATTACCCACGAAGAAGCAAATTATTTCATGAGAGATTTCGAAAGAACAGGAGCTCTTGAAAGAGTTACAGTTTTCATGAACCTTGCAGATGACCCTGCTATAGAAAGGATCATCACCCCGAAAATGGCTCTTACAACAGCAGAATACTTTGCATTTGAACTTAACATGCATGTACTGGTTATACTAACTGACCTTACAAACTATTGTGAAGCTCTTCGTGAGATTTCAGCAGCAAGAGATGAAGTACCAGGAAGAAGAGGATATCCCGGATACATGTACACTGATTTAGCTACCATGTATGAACGTGCAGGAAGAATTGTAGGTAAAGAAGGTTCAATTACTCAAATGCCAATATTAGTTATGCCTCAAGATGATATAACACACCCTATTCCTGATCTTACAGGATATATTACAGAAGGACAGATTGTACTAAGCAGAGATCTGCACAGAAAAGGTATATATCCTCCTGTAGATGTTCTACCATCACTTTCAAGGTTGATGAGTGGTGGAATTGGTGAAGGTCAAACAAGGGAAGATCACAGTGGTGTTTCTGATCAATTATATTCAGCATATGCTGAAGGAAGGGATTTAAGAGATCTTATGGCAGTTGTAGGTGAAGAAGCACTTACAGAACGTGACAGAAAATTCCTGAGTTTTGCAGATGAATTTGAAAAACTATTTATAACTCAGACAAGGGATGAAGATAGATCTATTGAAGAAACACTTACTTTAGGTTGGGAATTATTAAGCCTTTTACCAGAAGCAGAATTGAAACGTGTAAGGGCAGAACATATTCCAAAATATCATCCAAAATACAAATAAACCCCCTTAAAATCTATTTAATTTTTTAAAATTTTTTAAGAGGACAAGAGGGATAAAATGGCACAGGAAATGATAGAAGGAATTAATCCAACACGGATGGAACTTCTAAAACTTAAAGATAGGGAAAAACTTGCAGTAAAAGGTCATAGTCTTCTTAAAGAGAAGAGAAATGCCCTTATCATGGAGTTTTTCAACATATTAGAGCGTGTTAAAGGTTCAAGGGAAGATGTTGAAAAAACACTCACAGAAGCCTACAAAGATCTTACAGCTGCACAAATTGTAATGGGAGATTTAGCAGTTAAAAAGGCTGCTATGTCTGTTAAAGAATTTGTTGATGTAGATATTGATTCAAGAAGTGTTATGGGTGTTGTTGTGCCGGTGCTTGATTCAGATATTCATAAAAGAACCATGGTTGAAAGAGGATATGGTTTTCTTGATACATCTGTTAAACTTGATGAAGCCGCACATAAATTTGAAGAATCCATTAAACTCATAATTGAACTTGGAGAAATAGAAAAAACCATAATACTTCTTGCAGGGGAAATAGAATCCACTAAAAGAAGGGTTAATGCCTTGGAACATATCATCATACCAAAACTTGAAAATACTGTAAAGTATATTGAGATGAGGCTTGAAGAAATGGAAAGGGAGAACTTTGTAAGATTAAAGATGATCAAAAAAACCATGGAGATGGAATAATTGGTTAGGATAATAACAAGGTTAGATGCAGTTAAAAAGGAACTTGCAGAATCTAAATCAAAGCATCTTGACTTTGAAATAGGTACCATCTCAGGTAATCTAAGGGCAGTAATTGCTGATGAGGATATGGTTTTTAAATCTGGAGATATAAAGTCAATCAAAATTAAAAAAATTCCCATACCTGCAAATTATTTATGTTTCCTTAGTGGATATGGTTCAAACAGTTATGGACATGCCATTGCAGTTGAGGAAGATATTCCTTTACCTGTTAGTATGAAACGTATGGCTGATCATGCAATGTTCGCTGCTGCTGAAACATGTGAAATAAAAAAGGATGATTTATTAGGTGTTTTAATATTATTACCAGTTCATTTAACACACTGATAAATATATAATCCTATTTTTTCTATTTTTTTTTGATATAATTTTTATTATAGAAAGTAAAACCCTAAATTATGGTTATTTTATATTTAATAAAGCAGTTTTTTTTTAAATAAATTAAACTTTAATTTTGTGTAATAAAAAAAAATTTTTTGGAAAATTTTATCCATCCATTATCTTAATCTGGATTTGTAGCATATCATTAACAACATTAACCCGGGTTTTAATATTATTATTTTCTTTTTCCATTTCTTTTATTCTAAAGAAAATATTGGTAAGGGATATAGTATTAAAATTTCCTTTTTTATTATGGGGTTTAGAAGAAATAAGAAGAATTTTAAATAGATTATTTCCTATTGTAACATTGTAGTTAATAGCATTGATATATATGGCATCTGAAATCCTAAGTAAAATCTTTATAACTTTTATTGGAAGTCCACTTTTACTTATAACCTCTTTAATCATGTCATTTTCTCTGCATTGTTCAACATTTATTTGCATTTTATTTTACACCCCACATACACACAAAAAATTTTTATTAAAAATTATTGATAAACTAAAATTATTATATAATTATAAGTAGATATAATTTACAGATAATGCAGGATACTTGAGATAAATTAGTAAAAAAAATAGATATTAAATCTTAATATAATATTTATCCCCCAAATGCAAGTTTTTTGACGAATTTCTATTAAAATAAACCCCCCATGTTTGTTTGTAGATAATAATAGACATGGATTTAAAAAAGATAAATTTAGAAGAAATATATGAAATTTTAAGTGGATCAAAATATCCTATACTAAAATTATCTATATATATTGAAATTGATTCAAATGATTCAATTATAGAATATCTGGTAAACTCCAAAACAAAGTTATATGTAAATATACTTAAAATGAAAGAATGTGTTATAAAGAAATATGTTATACATAAGGATATTAAATTACTAAGAAAAGAACTTTCAATAACTATACAATATAATATTTCTAGTGAGGTAAAAAATAATGGTTCAAGATCCATTAAATGAATTATTTAAAGATATAAAAGATCCTGATAATCGTGCAAAAATGTTTCTTCTATTTGCTGGGGCAATGATAATGTCCACAATTTTAATAGTGTTTGGAACAATTATATTTATTCTTAGATTATTACATATATTTTGAAATAATATAGATAATTTGTAAATTTTATGATATTGGAATTAAATTTTGGTATACATCTGAAACAATTTTTTTTGCAGAAAAAATAGTGTTTTCAAGTAATTTTCCTGAGGTTAAAACAGTAACTACAGGTTCTCCTTTTTCAATAATTACATTTGAACTAGGTATATCATTCAAATTTTTCATATGAAAATTTGGTACCAATGAACGGTGTTTTGAATGAACTATCATTTTAACAGCAAAATTTTTTGGTAGGGGTATATTATTTATAACTCCTTTACATGCATTTATATGGGCTTCTGCCATATTTATTCCTAAAACTTGCTCTGCTACTTCAAAAGTCCCCTGTGGTCTGGCATTAACTTCTATAACATAGATATTTCCATTGTTTATTATCATATCTACACCATTGGAACCTATAAGTTTCAACTTTTTTATAACATCTTCAGAAACTTCTTTAAAATCTTTTTGTAATGTTATAATTTCTTTGGATTTTTCGATATATGGTGCAATATTACCACAATATCCATATATCTCATTTTGTCCCAACCAACTTTTTCCTATTAATTGTTTGCTTGTTAAAATGGTTGATGTTTCATCTCCACTTGAAAGTACAGATGCACTTATATCAACACCTTCTACAATTTCCTGTAATAATACTTCATGAATTTCAACATCTCTATCTGTTGGATCAAAATTTTTAATGCCTAAACCTCCTGATCCTTTAAGGGGTTTGAGAAGAAAATTTTTATTGGTTGATTTAGCTATCTCCCAAGCATCATGAAAATCAGTTACCAAATAAGTTTCTGGTAATTTAAATATATCATCAAAATTTTTGGATAAATATTTGTAAAGTTTATATTTATTTTCAATATTTTCCACATCTCTATTTCCAATTAATTTATGTTTAGGAAATTTTAATGGAGAAATACCAGAACAGCAAATAATAAAGTCTGCAAGTTCCATATATTCTGCTGCAATATTAACAAGTTTTTGTGAATCGAATTGTTTAGAAAAAAAGCCACATGAATTAAATGGTTTTTGTGATAAAAATGATTTTTTATCTACAACACATTGGTTAATATCTTGACATCCAAAATAATCTACAGAATAAACATTATATCCCATATTTTTAAGAGAACGTACCATAGGCCGGGTATTTACGCCTATAACTAGGATATTTTCCATATAATTACCTTGAAAATTTAAATAGTCCCGAGCGGAGTCGAACCGCCGTCGCCGGTTCCAAAGACCAGCAGGATTACCACTACCCCACGGGACTAGTATAGAATAGACTGCATTGCAGTAATCTGTTTTTCAACTTGCTTATATTTAAAGGTATCGGCATGGTATTAATAATCTTAAAAATCCATTTTCTTCTCACATACACTATTAAATCTACAGCTTCTACATTTATTAGGATTATTAGTTGCTTCGTATTCTATTTCACCATTTAATAGTTTATGTATACGATTAATAAGATTGATAATATCTTTTTCAGCTTTTTCATCAAAATAAGATGCCCAGTAAATATTTTCTGTACCTCTTTGTCTAAGAGATGCTACTATCCGTCTTTTCTCAGGTAACATTTCCTTAAATGCAAGACAAT